>JAJYMP010000449.1 GCA_021786915.1 Chloroflexota bacterium | reverse complement strand
GTGCGGCGATGACGACGCCGACGAGGGTGGCGGCGACGGCGAGCCCCGCCGACGTCAGGCCGTCGAGCGCGGTCTTGATTTGGGCCTCGGGCACGAAATACCAGGCGGCGGCGCCGACGACCAACCCGATCCAGAGGTCCGGCGACAGGAGCACCTTCTCCTTGAACAGGACCGAACTGCGGATGAGCCCAGGGACGGTGGACGGTCGCTCAGCCGTCATGGAAGTTGGCCCGAAGCCTGCCGACCAGCCGCTGCCAGATCGTTCCGGAGTCGTCCGCAACGTCCTCCTCGAGTGAGTCGGAGCGCGGGCGCTGGCCGCTCGTCCACCGATCCTCGTGCCCGTCAGGGCGAATGCCGAGCGCTGACATGGTTCCCTGGCCCTCTGCGGTGATCTGCTGCAGCGCCTCCTCGATCCAGGGCGCCGTCACGTTGATACCAGCGCCCGGTGCCGCCTTGACTGTCACAGCCGCAGATTCCGCGTCCGTCTCCTCGACCAGTTGGCGGATCGCCCCAGCATCACGAACCCAGCCGGGATTGGGGTTCCGGACGGTGGTCTGCAGGCGGACGACCCGAGTGACGGTCTCGGCCCATTCGCGCAGCGCCGCGGGATCGGTCAGGACCTCGACCCGTGCCTCGAAGTCGGCCGCGACGAGGAGACCGCTGAACGCGCCGAGGAACGATCTCCGCTTGATCAGCCGGCCACGTTCCTCGAACGCGATGACCTCTTTGTTGGTGTCCACCACGAAGTGCGAGAAGAACGTCTGGCGCGCCGGGGCCATGGCGGTCACGAAGTCCTGCTTCGTCTCGTCGTAGTCGCTTCGCTGCTCCTCGCCGAGGTGGGTGAACCCCAACTTGCCGAGGAGGAAGGCGCCGTCCTGGTCAACCGGCCGGGAGAAGCGCCAGGTCCGACCGAACCTGGTGACCGTGTTCGCGGGGTCGATCGCGCGGAGCAAGTCCGAGTGGAAGTCCGCGGTGTTCGCGAGGCGCATCTGCTTGGCGCGTGTGATCTTCGCGAAGTCGATGATTCGGCGCGACATGGCCCCCTCCCAACGGCACGACGCTGAGTGCCCGTCAACCGTAGCAGGACGCGTTCACGGAACGTGTCGCCGATGGGTGGATGCCCAGCGACGCACGATCCCAACGGATTGTCACGTTTCTGCCCAGCGATGAGTGACACCAGCCCGTAGGCTGTTTCTCATGAATGTCAGTCGGGGGACCGTTCGCGCCTACCTCAAGGGGCTCCAGGACATCTCGCTCGTCTCCGGCGCGACGGAGCACACCTACCGCGAGCCGCTCGTCACCTTCCTGGTGGCCGCGAGCAAGGATCTCGGCCTCGGGCAGGTCGGCGTCCACGGCGAGTTGCGCCTCGCCTCGGTCGGCCAGCCCGACCTCCAGGTCGTCAACGCGGCCGGCTCGCCGATCGGGTACGGCGAGACCAAGGTGCCGGGCTCGGCCACGGGATTCGCCAAGACCCTCGAGAGCGAGCAGGTCGAGCGTTACCGCGCGAGCATCCAGAACCTGCTCGTCACCGACTTCATCCACTTCTCGCTATTCCGCGCCGACGTCGGCCGGCTTGACGTGACCCTGGTCGAGACGCCCGGCAAGATGGCCGCCGGCTCGCACTCGGTGTCGGAACCGGTCCTGCTCCAGTTCAGCCAGATGCTCTTGACGTTCTTCTCGGCGTCCGCTCCGAGTGCAACGTCAGCCGAGCAACTGGCGGACGGGCTCGCCCGGCGGGCGACGCTGATGCGCGACGCCATCCGCACCCTGATCGGTGGAGCGCTGCCGGAGGGCGAGGCGCTGCGGCGGCTTTGGGAATTCTACAAGCGCAGCCTGATGTCCGACATGGACGCGGACGATTTCGCGGACACGTACGCCCAGACGCTGACCTATGCGCTGTTCCTCACACGTCTCGAGACGGGGCCGATCACTGATCTCGATGCAGCCTGGAAGGCGATCCCGACCGACGTCCCGATCATGAAGTCAGCGATCGAGCCGCTCCGGGCCGCGGGCAGGATCCCCGACCCGCTGGCGGTCTGGCTCGAGGACTCGCTCCACCTGCTCGCGGCGACGCCCAACTCGGTCATCGATACGATCGGCCACCCGAGCGCGGGCAAGTCCGACCCGATTCTGTACTTCTACGAGCACTTCCTGGCCGCATACGACAAGGTCGAGCGGATCAAGAAGGGCGTGTACTACACCCCGCGGCCGCTGGTGGACTACCTCGTCCGGGCGGTGGACGACACCCTCCGCGCCTCCTTCGGCAAGCCGCTGGGCCTCGCCGACAAGGACGTCCGACTGCTCGATCCGGCCCTCGGGACCGGGACGTTCCTTCTCGCCGGTGCGCAGAAGGCTGCCGACGAGACCGAGGCCGCGCTCGGATCGGGCGCCGTCAAGGGCGTGCTCGAGGACCACGTCCTGCGCCACTTCTACGGGTTCGAGTTGCTCCCGGCGCCGTACACGATCTCACACCTCAAACTCGCTCTGTTCGCCCGCGACCACAACCTCAAGTTCCTCGACAAGCGGGCGCAGGTGTTCCTCACGAACACCCTGGGCGACCCGGTCCAGCGCGCCGACGACGGCGGGCTGCTCGCCTTCTTCGTGCCGGGGCTCATTGAGGAGGCCGCGGCCGCGGAGCGGGTCAAGGCCGACCAGCCGATCCTCGTGGTCATCGGCAACCCGCCGTGGTCGGCGGCGAGCCACAACAAGCAGCCTGAGATCGAGCGAAGGTTTGCGGCCTGGAAGACCGTGGATGGCCGGCCCGGCAGCCCGCTGATCCGGGACGCCATGATCTCGCTCAACGACGACTACCTGAAGTTCCTCCGGTGGGCGATCTGGAAGGTCGTCGAGCAGCCTGGTGGCGCCCGCCATGGCATCGTCGCCTTCGTCACCAACCATGGCTTCATCAACAACCGCGTCCACCGCGGCGTCCGCAAGGCGATGCTCGACGCGTTCGACGACATCTACGTCCTCAACCTTCACGGCAACCAGCGCCTGTGGATCAAGGGCGTCACCGACGAGAAGGTCTTCCCGGACGTGCAGCAGGGCGTCGCGATGACCGTGTTCGTCCGGCGGGGTGTCGACTCACCGGGGCTGGCGACGGTCCGCTACCGCGAAATGCGCGGGACCCGGTCGGAGAAGTACGACGCGGCGAGCGCGCTCCGGCTGTCGGACGAGGGCTGGGCGACAGTCGAGCCCAGCAGGCCCTACTGGTCGTTCGCGCCGGCCTCTGCCGAGTCCGCGTACGAGTCGTGGCCGTCGATCCCGAGCATCTTCCCGGTGGGGGTCAGCGGCGTGAAGACCGAGCGCGACGACCTCGTCAGCGACCCAGCCCGTGCCCCGCTCGCCGAGCGGATGCGCCAGGTCACCGACAAGAACATCCCGACCGCGACCGTGGCGGAGCGGCTCGGGATCGTCGACTCGAAGCGCTGGGTGCTCGCGAAGGAGCGGCCCAAGTTCGCCGACTACGACTCGCGGCGCGAGGTCCAGTGGCTCTACCGGCTGTTCGACCGCCGATGGCTCTACTGGGACACCGAGATGATCGGGCAGCCCGGCGTGCGGGTCATGCGGCACCTGTTGCCTCAGCCGATCGGTCTCGGCGGCGAGCGGAGGATCGCACTCGTTGTCCAGCGGGCGCGGCCGATCGTGACGATTGCGACCGTGACCCGCGGCACCGCCACCGCCCACGCGACCGCCCACTGGTGCCACGTCTATCCGCTCCGCTTGTCGGACGCCACCATGGAGGAGGGTCTCCTGCCGGCGGCTGACGAGTGGCGGGAGAACCTCGACCCTGATCTGGCCAAGCGCCTGGCCGCCGCCTACGGCCGGCGGCCGACCGTCGAGGAGATCGGCTGGTACGCGCTGGCGATCCTGTCGGCTCCGTCGTACCGCCGCCGGTTCTTCGCGGCGAGA
>JAJYMP010000684.1 GCA_021786915.1 Chloroflexota bacterium | reverse complement strand
GAGGCCACGACGCCCAGGGCGGCGAAGCGCTCGATGTCCGCGGCGTCGATGGTCTCGATGTGCTCCACCCGGTGGCGCCGCGCGAACGCGCCCGGCGTGGCGCCGCTGCCAGCCGGGTCACCGCGCCAGGGCCCGTTCGCGCGGGCTGCGTGCTCGTAGGCGTCGAGGGTCATCCGCACGCCGCGATCGCCGATCGCGTGGGTCTCCACCTGCCACCCGCGGGCGTCGGCCTCGGCAACGTGGGCCGTGAGCGCGTCAGGCTCCCACTTCGGCAGGCCGCTCGACGTCTCGCCTTCGTACGGCGCCAGCATCGACGCCGTCCGCGCCTCGATGACCCCGTCGGCGAACGCCTTGAGGACGCCCGCGCCGAGGTATGGCCCGCCGCGCCGGGGGAACGCCTCCGCCTCGTACGCATCGAGGCGGTCGCGCCACTCCGCGAAGGAGATCCCGTGCGAGAGGTCGAGCGCGATTCGGACGCGCAGCGGGAGGCTGCCCTCATCCGCGAGGCGCGCGAAGAAGCGCAGGTTCTCGAGGTCGCCCATCGCGTCCTGCGCCGCGGTGATGCCGTCCCGGTGGAACCTGGCGATCGCCTGGGCCACCGCCATGCGGTCCTCGGCCTCGGTCGGGACCGGGATGACGGTGTCCACGAGGTCCTGCGCGTCCTCCTTGAGCACGCCGGTCGGCTCGCCGTCCGCGTCCCTGACCACGACGCCTGTCGCGGGGTCGGGCGTGTCGCGCGTGATCCCGGCCAGCTGGAGCGCCCGCGAGTTCGCCCAAGCCGTGTGCCCGTCGTAGCAGCGCAGCCAGGCTGGCCGGTCCGGGACCACGGTGTCCAGCAGGCGGCGATGGGGGAGCCCGCCCTCGAAGGCCGAGTAGACCCAGCCGCGGCCGCGGACCCAGGGGCTGTCGGGATGGGCGGCCGCGTGGCGCGCGACGGCGGCAAGGGTCTCGTTGGCGGTCTGGAGGCCGAACAGGTCCGCGTCGCCCAGCTGGCGGGCGCCGTAGCGCAGGTGGAGGTGGGCATCCTCGATGCCGGGGATCACCAGGCCCCGGCGGGCGTCGATGACATCGCGCGCGCGGCCCAGCTCGGCGTCAGTGCCGATGCGGTCGATCCGCCCGTCCGTGATCCGGATCGCGGTTGCGCCGGGGTGCCCGAAGATGCGCCCGTTGACGATGGTCAGCTCGCTGGTCACGCGCCGGAGCATACGCGCCAGCCTTGGCTCCGTGACCGGCGTTCCCCCCGCCGTTCCGCGCGGGGAGGGAGCGGCCGGCCATGGTGAAGCCCGCCGGCGATGTGCCGACGGGCTCCCGAGGCGCCAGGGGTCGTCAGTAGGCGACCGTGCTCGACTCCTCCGTGATCCAGACCTGCGGGCCGCCGTCGACGCCGGCGCGGGCCATCGCCTCGGGCAGGGAGGGGTCGGCAGCGAAGGCCTTCGCGCCGTCCAGGGTTGCGAAGTCGTTCACGATGACGATCGCGTTGGGGTCGGCGATCGACCGGGTGACGGTGTGGCCCGTCGCCCCGTGCTTGCGGCGGATGTCGCCGTGCTCCGTGAACACGCTGAACCACGTGTCGTAGTCGGCGACGTGGTGCTGGACGATCACCTTGGCCATCGGGGACGCTCCTTCGGCTCTGCTGGCTGGGGCCGGCTGTGACACCGGTGCTTAGGTCCCTAACCATATAGTGAGGCGACGAATTGTCAATACCCTAATTATTGGTAGAATGCCGGCATGGCCAAGGTCAGCCTCCCCGACGACTTCTACGAGCAGACGCCCGACGGCAACAGGCTCGCGACCGAGGCGGTGATGAACACGATCCGCACCGCCGACCTGCTGTTCGACCGCATCGGCCAGCTGTTGCGGCCACTGGGCGTGAGCTCGGCGGGGGGCCTCGTCCTCGGCCAGCTGCGCGACCACGGGCCGATGTCGCCCTCGGAGCTCGGCGAGCGGCTGATCGTGACCCGGGCGACCGTGACGGGCGTCGTGGACTCGCTGGAGCGCCGGGGCTACGTGTCGCGGTCGCCCAACCCCAACGACCGGCGGGGGATCATCGTGGGGCTGACGCCGGCGGGCCTCGACATCGTGGCGCAGGTCCGCACGCTGATCCACAGGCAGGAGCGCGAGTGGATGGGGGCGCTGTCCGACGAGGAGCTCAGCGCCTACATCAACCTGATGCACCGGGTCCAGGACCGCGTTTCCCGGGTAGAGTAGCCGGGCGCCGAGCGGAGTCGACGAAGCGGCTGGCGGCGAGGCGACCCGGGGCGCATCATCGGCCCGTGAAGCCGAGGGGGTTGGCTGACGGGTCGTTCGAGCGGCGCAGTGGACGCTCGCACTGCGCCCTCGTGGCTGCCCTGATCGCCGTGTTGGCCGCCGGCTGCGTGCCAGCGGCGGGCACGCCGTCGGCCAAGCCCACGACCGGCGGCGCCACCTTGTCCGCGACGCCCACGCCGACGATGACCGGGCTCGCCTCCCCGCAGCCGCCGGGGCCAGTGAAGGCGCCGCCGGGGACGGCGCCCGGGCCGGTGGCGCAGGGCTCGCTCACGCCCGGTGAGCCGGTCCTCGCGATCGAGCGGTTCGATGACCCGGCCATCTTCGGCGGGCCTGGCCGGGTGTCGCTACGGCATGCCGTCTCAGTCGGCTCGGGGTTCGTCATCGTCGGCGACGTCTGGCACGTAGTCGGCGATACGACCGGACGCGCCTGGCTGAGCCCCGACGGCCGGAGCTGGGAGCGGGTCGACGTGCCCGCGATGGACCGCGCCTTCGCCGTCAATGACCTCGCCGCAACGCCCGACGGCACGCTCGTCGCGAATGGCATCGGCAGCACCGCCGACGGCTTCGTCGTCTGGTCCTCGCCCGATGGCGGGCGCACATGGCAGAAGGCGAAGTTCACGGACATCGCCGGCACCATGCAGCTGGGCTGGGTCGTCGGTGGCCCTCGAGGCTTCCTGATGGTGGGGTGGAACAGCACCGTCCCCGCCCGTGATGGCGACACGGCCCTGTGGTGGAGCCCCGACGGACAGCGCTGGACGCGGGCCGAGATGCCGCGAAACGTCTTCGGCGACGTCAGCGTCAGCGGCATCGCGGCGACGGCGTCGGGTTTCGTCGCGGTCGGCGAGAGGTGGCCGGCAGGCGTGACGTCCCTGAGGGACGCGACACCCCTGGAGCGCGGCGTGGCGTGGCTCTCTGCCGACGGGCTGCGCTGGAGCGAGGCCGACGTGCCCGATGCAGCGCCGCCCCTCGTCAGTGTCGTTGTGAGCGGGCGGGCGATGCTCGCGACCGCCTTCCGCGTGACCGACACACGCGTTTCCTGGTGGCGATCAGACGACGGGCGCGTCTGGGAGCCCGACACGGCGTCGAGCCAGCTCTGGGCTCCCAACGACTCGCCGATGGATTTCGGCTGGCGGGATTCCCTCTATCAGCTGGGCACGAGCTGGAGGTCGGGAGGCCCGGTCGGCGAGCTCTGGGCCAGCGACGATGGCCGCACCTGGCGGCGGATCGGCGCAACGCTTGAGCCGCAACTCGGCGGAATCGGTGGCTTCTTGCCGGGGGAGCCGGGCATCCTCATGCGCGACGAACGCAACGGCGCGGGGTCGGTCCGGCTCATCTGCTGGCCGGCGCCCTGACCTCGACGCGATCGCCCCACCAGCCCACTCGGCGGGCGTCGGCATCCTCGAGGGCTAGACTCGTCACCACCGACCGACCATGCCGCCGGGAGATCCCGTGACCGCCTTCGACGACCTCGCTGCGCGCTTCCTCGACGAGCTGTTCGCCGTCGACCCCGTCACCGCCACCGTGATCGGCGACCACCGCTTCGACGGGCGCTGGCCCGACACGTCGGAGGCGGGGCGGCTCGAGCGCCTGGCGCTGTACCAACGCTGGAACGCTGCCTTCGAGGCGCTTGACCCGAGCTCGCTCACGCC
>JAJYMP010000655.1 GCA_021786915.1 Chloroflexota bacterium | reverse complement strand
CCCAGCACGAAGCGGGTGGCGTTCCAGAGCTTGTTGGCGAAGTTGCGGGCGTTCTCCACCTTCGCCACGCCGAACTTCTGGTCGAGTCCCGGCGTCGTGCCGTGGACCACCGCGAACCGGAGGGCGTCGGCGCCGTGCTCGTCGATGGTGCCCAGCGGGTCGACCGTGTTGCCCTTGGTCTTCGACATCTTCTGGCCGTACGGGTCCCGGATGAGGCCCGACAGGTAGACGGTGTGGAAGGGCGCCTCGCCCGTCAGCTCGAGGCCGAGCATCATCATCCGGGCGACCCAGAAGAAGATGATGTCGTAGCCGGTCTCCATGACCGAGCCCGGGTAGAACCGGGCTCGGTCGTCGGTGGCGTCGGGCCAGCCGAGCGTGGAGAAGGGCCACAGCCCGCTGCTGAACCACGTGTCGAAGATGTCGGGGTCCTGCTGGAGCGTGGCGGCGGCGGCGCCGCAGACCTCGCACGCCTCGGGCCCGCCCACGGCGGCGGTGACCGTCGCGTGGCCGTCCGGGCAGTACCAGGCCGGGATCCGGTGGCCCCACCACAGCTGGCGGGACACGTTCCAGTCCCGGATCGTGGTCATCCAGTGCTCCCAGACCCTCTCGAAGCGCTCGGGCAGGATGGCCGTTCGGCCGGATCGCGTCGCCTCCAGCGCGGCCGCCGCGAGCGGTGCGGTGCGGACGAACCACTGGGTCTTGAGCCGCGGCTCGACCGCGTCGGAGCTGCGCTGGCAGCGGCCGATCACCATCTCGTGGGCCTGCTCGCCCTCGAGGTCGCCGCGGGCGGCCAGGTCCTCCAGGATGGCCGAGCGGGCCTTGTAGCGCTCCATCCCGTCGTAGCGCGTGCCCGTGCTGGCCACGTGGGCGGCGTCGTCGAGCACCGTGGGCATCGCGAGTCCATGGCGCAGGCCTGTCTCGTGGTCGTCGTGGTCGTGGGCCGGGGTGATCTTCACGGCGCCGGTCCCGAACGCCGGGTCCACCACGTCGTCGGCGATGACCGGCACGTCGCGCTCCACGAACGGGATGCGAACGCGGCGCCCGACGAGCCCGGCGTAGCGCTTGTCGCCCGGGTGGACGGCCACCGCCGTGTCGCCCAGCAGCGTCTCGGGGCGCGTGGTGGCCACGGTCAGGCTCGCCGCCTCGGGCTCGCCCGTCGCCTCGTCGAGCAGGTGGTAGCGGATCCGCCAGATCGTGCCCGTCTCGGGCGTCGGGATCACCTCCAGGTCCGACACCGACGTCCGGCAGCCGGGGCACCAGTTGACCAGCGCCTCGGCGCGGTACGCGAGGCCCTTGCGGTACAGGCGCAGGAACGCCTCCCGGACGGCCCTGGAGCTGACCTCGTCCATCGTGAACCGCAGCCGGCTCCAGTCGCACGAGCCGCCGACCCGGCGCTGCTGGGTGAGGATCTGGTTCCGCGTCTCGTCGACGAAGGCGCGCATCCGCTCGAGGTAGCGCTCGCGGCCGAGGCTGGCGCGGCTCTCCCCCTCGCCGGCGAGGAGCTTGTCGAGGACGAACTGGGCGGCGATCGAGGCGTGGTCGAGGCCGGGCAGGAACAGCGTCGGGTGGCCGGTCATCCGCGCGTGGCGGATCATCAGGTCCTCGACCGTGGTCCGCTGCGCGTGGCCCAGGTGGAGCGAGCCCGTCACGTTGGGCGGGGGCTGGATGATCGTGAACGCGGGCATCGACCAGTCGGCGGTCGAGCCCGTGCCGTCGGGCGCGAACACGTCGGCGGTCAGCCAGCGCTCGTAGATCTCGTGCTCGAACTCGGCCGGCGCGTAGGCCTTGGCGAGCGTCCCGGTCGGCTCGGTCATCGTCCTGGCTCCTGAAAACGAAACGCCCCGCTCGTCCAGCGGACGATCGGGGTCGTGGTGCCACCTGCTGGTTCCGTGGCCGGGGTCGGCGGGTCATCCCCGCGACCTTGTCCGGACACGCTCTGCGGCGCGCTATCGGGCGCCACCCGCACGGCTCGCGAGCGACCTTCGGTCCCGTCGTGCCCGCGCGGCTCGCACCGTCCCGCGCTCGCTGCCGGCCGACTCGGGCCTACTCCTCTCGGTCAACGCCGTGAGAGCCGGAGTCTAGCACGCGGGTCAGCGGGCCTCCGCAGCCGACGGACGGCCTACCGGCGCCCGCTGCCCGCTGGGCGACCGCCGCCCCCGTCGCGCCCTCACCGCCGCCCGGCGTCTCGGCGCATCTCCGCCGCGACGGCTCGCTCACCGAGGCCGCCCTCGGCGAGTCCCGCGATCACGCCCGCCACGTCGTCCTCCGAGCCGTTCCGGCTGAGCGCCGCCTCGCCGGTCGAGTCGTCGTCCGTGCTGGAGCGCAGCGCGAGCTCGTGCTCCGCCGCCCGCAGCCAGTCCACCGCTCCCAGGATGAGCGGCACCGCGCCAGCGATGATGAACCACGGCCCGAACGCCCCGGCGAGGGCCACCGCGGCGATCCCGAAGCCGACCGCGAGCGGGGCGCCGCTCCGGGTCGGCACCGGCCCGGATCCGTCCGCGAAGGGCGCCTCGGACGTAGCCGTGCCCGCTTCCGAGCCTGTCCCGGGGTGTTCCTGCCGGACCACGCGCCGGAGGACCACGCACGCGGCCCCGGTGGCCAGGCCGAACCCGATCAGGAGCGCGGTCCCGGCGGGCTCGTAGCTGAGGAACCAGTAGGCCCCGCCGACGAGGAGGGCGTACACCGCGAGCCGGCCGAAGTAGCGGATCTCCTCCATCAGCCGGCACCCACCTCGGGCGCGGCGCCCTGGGCGCCGCCGTGACCGCCGCCAGACCCGTCCTTGTCGCCCCCCGCGCTCGACTCTCCGGCGCGTCGCGCGGCCTCGGCATCGGCCGCCATCCGGGCGTCGAAGACGGGCCGGAACGAGCGGATCGGAGGCAGGCGGTCGAAGTTGTGGTGGGGTGGCGGGGACGACGTCGCCCACTCGAGCGAGTTCCCGCCCCATGGGTCGGCGGGCTGGTCCGGCGGCCGGCGCAGGGCTCGCCAGATCGCGAACAGGAACGGCAGCATCCCGACGGCGAGGATGATCGCGCCCACGGTGGAGATGAAGTTGAGCGTGTCCCAGCCGCGGTCGGGCGGGTAGTCGGCGATCCGCCGGGGCATGCCCTCGGCGCCCAGGATGTACTGGGGGACGAAGGTGACCGCGAAGCCGACGATCCACATCAGCCAGTGCACCCGGCCGAGCCGCTCGTCGAGCATCCGCCCAGTGAACTTGGGGAACCAGAAGTAGACCCCCGCGAAGCCGGCGAACATGGTCCCGCCGATGAGCACGTTGTGCAGGTGGGCGACCACGAAGTAGGTGTCCTGCGCCTGGTAGTCGATGGGCGGCGACGCGAGCATCACGCCCGTGATCCCGCCGATCGTGAACACGTACAGCAGGCCGATGCACCACAGCATCGGCATGGTGAACCGCAGGCTGCCGCCCCACATCGTGGCCGTCCAGTTGAAGATCTTGATGCCGGTCGGCACGGCGATCAGCAACGAGAGCAGCGAGAAGAACGGCAGGTCAACCTGGCCGGTGGTGAACATGTGATGGGCCCAGACGCCCATGGACAGCCCCGCGATCACGATCGTCGCGAGAACCATGAACCGATAGCCGAACAGCGGCTTGCTTGAGAAGACCGGCACCACCTCGCTGACAATGCCGAAGTACGGCAGGACGAGGATGTAGACCTCCGGATGGCCGAAGAACCAGAACAGGTGCTGCCACAGCACCGGGTCACCGCCCCGGGTGGGGTCGAAGAAGCCTCCGCCGAGGTGGCGGTCGATGTACAGCGCGGCCAGCGCCGCGGTGATCGACGGGAAGGCGAACAGGATCAGCGTCGAGGTCACCAGGATCGTCCAGGTGAACATCGGCATGCGCAGCATGTTCATGCCGGGCGCCCGGCGGGCGTAGATCGTGACCATGAAGTTGAGGGC
>JAJYMP010000360.1 GCA_021786915.1 Chloroflexota bacterium | reverse complement strand
ACCTGGACGACCGGGGTCGGCCCCGCGCGGCGCGACTACGCGATCACCGAGCTCGGCTCGCTGGCCCTCGACGAGTGGGCGGCCGTCATGAAGGAGCGCGGCCGCCTGATCGCCGAGTTCGACGCCGCCTATCTGGGCTGGGTCGCCGCGCGGGCGAGGCGGGGCTGCTAGCGGGGCCAGCGGGCGACGGCGACGGCTACAGGACTTCGGCCATCGCGTGGCCCAGGCTCCGGGCGAGCACGTCCTTCTCCGCGTCTTCGAGGTTCCGCTCCAGCACGTCCAGGTAGAGCTCCTCCTCGGCGAGGTGCACCTTGAGCAGCGCGTGGAGGCGGTACAGCGCGCGCCGCAGCGCCATGCCCTCCATCGCGGTCCAGGTGCACTCGTCGGCGTGGTCGCGGTACCGGCCCAGCTCCGCGACGAGGCGGGCGATCGTCCGATGCTCCTCGCGCATCGGTGCCAGCGAGTGGTGCCCCGAGAGCTCGGCCTCGATGCGGTCGTAGAGCGTCCGCTCGATAGTCTCCATGTGCGGGATGAGCTGCCCCGCGATGAAGCGATACTCGTCCCCGAACAGCGGGTGGAGCGACGTGCACTCGACGTGGCCGACCATCTCGGCCAGGGAGAGGAGCCGGTCTACGTGCGGGAGCAGCTGGGCGTGGTGCGCTTCGCTCGTGGTGCGCAGCGAGGCGAAGTCCTGGTCGGGAGCGGTCATCAGATGCCTGCCGGTGTTGCGCGGGCTCGTCCACGCGCTCGGCACATCGTGCCCTACCGGCGCCAGACGCGGCTGCCCTCAAGCGCAGGTCCGGGCAGTCCGGTCGACCCCCGGCTTCGTGACAGCCGGCCCCTGTGGCCCTTCAGCACAGCGTGGGAAGTTCACGGTGCAGTGAAGTGTCCGGCCCGACCCTGGGTGGACCAGATCGCCTGCTGGCCGGGAGACAGGCATGGCCACGTACCGGGTCCTCGCGTGGCGCTCCATTCCCACCCAGGTGGAGGTGACCGGCGACGACGGGGTCGTCGTCAAGCGGCCGATGCCGCGCTGGTTCATGGGGGAGATCAGCCGCATCACGATGCGCGAGGGCCTGGCCGCGACGGACGACTACCTCTCGGAGTTCGCCTGGAGCGATCCCGAGCCGCGAGCGGGTGCCCCTGACGAGGTCCTCGACGCGGTGATCGCCGAGCAGGCGGGCAAGTTCGGCCGGAAGCCGGACGGGCACCCGCTCGAGGGTGTCGAGCGCTACACGGGCGACGGGGCGTAGCCCGGACCACGGCGCCGGGCGCGGGTGCGCGGCCGTCCCAAGCCCGAGCCGAGCGTCCCGCTCCTGAGGTCGCCCGCCGGTTGCCGCCCGGGACCCCCGCCGCGCGGGACCCCCGCCGCGCGCCGGCGGCTGAGTCGTGCTGGGGTCACCACGCGCGGCGGCGTGCGCGGACGCCGGCCCGAACCGGGGGTCCGCGGCGCGGCCCGTGCGCGCGGGAGGCGCTCCTGAACCCGACGCGACTCAGCCCGCGAGGGACCAGGGGACACTAGGCGCGCTAGCTCGAGTTCACGCCGCTTCTGCGGCTCCGGGCGGAGCGGGAACTGCGTCTTGGCAAGCGGCATCCGCCCGACGCCTCCCACACCCATGATGGAACGTCCGAGAACTGCTCGAGCTGGTTGATCGCGGTCATCTCCTGAGCCCTGCCGAGCTTGTCGCCCAGGCGCAGGGCTGCGGTGTGGGCAGAGAAGCCGGCACCGACGATGGCGACGCGTACCATCCGACCGTCCGCGGGGCGCAGGAGAGCGCCGGTAGCGACCGGGGCTGGGAGGGACGCTCGCGAAGGGCAAGCATAGTTGCAGGCTTGCGCAAGTAGTTGACGATAGGTACGCTGCGACGGCAGTTGCGCAACGACGCAACTGACTGGGTGAAGCCCTGCGCTCCTCGGCACCGCAACGGGCCGGCGAGCCCAGCAATGGCGCGGCCGGTCCAAGCGCGCATCGAGTCATTGGAACGGCAGCAGGAGGTCAGATGACCGACATGGAGCCCAAGACCCGCCGGGAGCTGTGGGACGAGCGCCACGCGGCCCGTGAGCCGATCGAGTCGGTGGAGGCGGATCCGTCCCTGGTGGGCCTCGCGACCCCGATGGCCCCCGGCCGGGCGCTGGACCTTGCCGCTGGCGACGGCCGGAACGCCGTCTGGCTGGCCGCCCGTGGCTGGGACGTCACGGCGGTGGACTTCTCGGGCGTCGCGCTCGAGCGGGCGGCCGCGGCCGCGGACGGGGCGGGGGTCAGGGTGACGTGGGTGCAGGCCGACCTGCTCGAGTGGCGTCCCGAACCCCGTTCAGCCGACCTCGTCGCCCTGATGTTCCTGCACCTGCCCCCGGCGGAACGGCGGCAGGTGCTGGCGGCCGCAGCCGAGGCCGTGACGCCGGGCGGGCGGCTGCTCGTCGTGGGGCACGACCGGTCGAACCTGGGCCGGGGCGTGCCGGGTCCCCAGGATCCGGCGCTGCTCTACGCGATGGACGAGGTGGTCGCCGATCTCGCGCCGCTCGTCGTGGACGAGGTGCGACAGCTCGACCACGACCTGGGCGACGGGCGCGTGTCCACCGACGCCGTGCTCGTGGCGAGCCGCCCCCGCGACTGACGCCCGGCAGCCCTCGAGGCGCCCCTGCGGCCTACTCCCCGACGGGTTCGCCCTCGGCGCGCTGCGGCGCGCGTCGTGCCACGGGCGCGAGGTCGATCGTCCGAACGCGCCGGGTCCGGCCGGCCTCGGTCCGAACCGCCGCCGCCGGGATGACCCCGCCAACGATCGACTCGACCGTCGCGGTCTCGCCCGCGTAGAGGCCCGTGCCCAGGATGGTCACGCGCATCCCGACTTCGATGCCCGCCTTGCCGTGGCTCGCCTGGCGGTTGATCACCGCCACGGTCGGCGGGGTCACCGGGGGCACGTAGACAGGGGCCGGGCCCTTGGAGCTGCGGGGGGGCGGGTAGGTGACGCGCCGCTTGCGCGTCATGAGCGCCGCCCGCGCGTGGCGTTCTTGTCGACCTTGGGCGCCTTGGGCTCGTGGCCCGGGCGGGGCGGGTTCGGCAGCGTGCCGGGGGCCTGGTTGGGCGGGGGCGCGAGCGGGCCGCGGGCGCGCGCCGCGGCCACGTCGCGCGTGAACGCGCTCAGCGTCTCGGGCGGGATGCTCGCGTACCACGCGGCCTCGATCTGCTTGGTGCGCTCAGTCTCAGCGGCGCGACGAGCGCGCTCGAAGGGCGAATGCTTGGTCATCGGTTCCTCTCCCCGGCCGGGCCGGCGCCTGCGTGGTGACCACTAGTATGCGTGGGTTCGGCCGCGCGGCGCAGCCGCTCGCCCGGAAGCACGACCGGCCGCTGCCCGATGGACGGCCCGCGACGGTCGGCGTGCGCCGGCGGCCCGGCGCGATGGGATCCGGCGTGCCCCGCCGGGCGGGTGCGCTGGGTGGCGGCAGGGCGGCTCTCGCCTCGGCCGATCGGCGCCCCGGTCGAGGGCCGCGCGGCGCGCTCGGCCTGGGGCTTGGCATACGTCGCGGGAGCCGGGCGAGCGCCGCTGCGGGACGCGGAGCGGTGCCGCGTGTCGCCTGAGCGGTGTCCCGGGTCGCCGGACCTCACGCGGATGGGCTCTGCGCGGACCGATCGGTCGGGCTCGAAGCCGACGACGAGCTCGGACGGCAGCGGCCGCCTGAGCAGGCGCTGGATGTCCCGGAGCAGCTCGTTCTCGTCGATGCAGACCAGCGACACCGCCCGGCCGCCGACACCCGCGCGACCCGTGCGGCCGATCCGGTGCACGTAGTCTGACGCGACCATCGGCAGCTCGAAGTTGACGACGTGGGGCAGGGCCTCGATGTCGATGCCCCGGGCGGCGATGTCCGTCGCGACCAGGATGCCCACCCGCCCCGACTTGAAGTCGTCGAGGGCCCGGATGC
>JAJYMP010000750.1 GCA_021786915.1 Chloroflexota bacterium | reverse complement strand
GATCTCCACGAGCACGGCGCTGCCCATGACGCGCCCGGCCGCGAGCCGCGCCAGCGCCTCGTTGGCGGCTTCGAGCGGGTGCGTCTCCGTGTCGGTCACGATGCCGATCTGGGCGGCGAGCGCGAGGAACTCGCGGGCATCCTGGCGCGTGACGTTCGCCACGCTGCGGACCGAGCGCTCCCACCACAGGTCCTCGTACGGCATGGCGGGCAGCCCGTCGAGGTGGATCGCGTTGATGGCCACCACGCCGCCGCGGTCCAGCGCCCGGACCGCCGAGGCCACGACGGAGCCCACCGGCGCGAAGGTGACCGCCGCGTCGAGCAGGACCGGCGGCCGGTCGTCGTACCCGCCCGCCCACGCAGCCCCGAGCTGCAGCGCCCGGTCGCGCTCGCCCGCCCCGCGAGCGGCCACGAACGCCTCCACGCCCCACGCACGCGCGACCTGGAGTGCTAAGCGCGCCGACGCGCCGAACCCGTACAGCCCCAGGCGCGCCCCGCTCGACTCGGGCCCGATTCCCGCGACGCGGAGCGCCCGGTAGCCGATGACGCCGCCGCACAGCAGCGGGGCGGCCGCGAGGTCCGGGTAGCCGTCGGGGAGGCGCACGGCGACGTCCGCCCGCGCCGTGACCGACTCCGCGTAGCCGCCGTCGCGGTCCCAGCCCGTGAACGTGGCAGCCTCGCACAGGTTCTCGCGCCCCGACCGGCAGAACCGGCAGTCGCCGTCCGTCCCCGCGAGCCATGTCAGGCCGGCCCGGTCTCCGGGCGCCCAGCCCGAGACCTCATCGCCCACCGCGTCGACCACGCCGACGACCTGGTGGCCGGGGACGACAGGCAGTCGCCGCGGGGCGAGGTCGCCCTCGCAGATCTGGAGGTCGGTCCGGCAGACGGCGCAGGCGGACACCCGCAGCCGGATCTCGCCGGCCGAGGGCTCGGGATCCGGGCGGTCCTCCGCCACGAGCGGCGACTCGGCGGCTGGCGCGGCTTGGCGAAGCACCATCCTGCGCATCGCCGAAGCCTACCGCTGCCCGCGGACATGATCGAGCCGTGGACACGCCGTTCGCGCTTCGCGAGATCACCGACGGGGAGCGGCCGCTGGTCGAGCGGCTCTGGCAGCTGTACTCGCACGACCTGTCGGAGGTCCGGCGGACGCTCCCCAACGCCGAGGGCCTCTACAGGCCCGGTCGCCTGCCCGGCTACTTCGGGGACCCTGACCGCTGCGGCTTCCTGGCCACGCACGACGACGCCCCGACAGGGTTCGCGTTCGTTGACGGCCTGACGGGGCCGACACGCAAGGTGGGCGATTTCTTCGTGGTCCGGGGCGTCCGCCGGCAGGGCGTCGCGTCCGGGGTGGCCAGGGCGCTGTTCGCGCGGTATCCCGGTCTCTGGGAGATCGGGTTCCAGGCGGGGAACCCGGGGGTACCGGAGTTCTGGCGGCGTGTCGCGACGGACACGGTGGGCACGGCATGGCGGGAGGAGCTGCGGCCCGTCCCCAACAAGCCCCACATCCCCCACGACCACTTCATCATGTTCACCCTGGCGGCTGGCTGAGGGCCTTCTCCCGAGGCAAGCGGAGGAAGGCGGGCGCGGGTCCGGCGAGGCTCGTCGAGTGCGCCCCGGGACGCATTGAGCCCGGGTGTCGCCGCAGGTCCCAGACGGCGCGGGGACTCCGGCCGGGCCTTCGCGACGAACGGCAGGCGAGTCCCGCGCGGCCGAGCGCGCACGATGGCCGAGTCGAAGGGAGACAGCCATGCAGGGATCCACGCGAGCTCGCCGGACAACGAAGGGGGCGGGACAGACAGGCGCCAATGCGGTCGTCTGGATCGAGGAGGGTCGCGCGCTGGTGCTCCGCGATGACGCGGGGGCGATCGCCGAGACGGAGGTGCCGCTGCCGGACCTCGCGACGGCGACGCTCCTCGCCCTCGCCGAGGTGGCGCATCAGGTCGGTGTCGTGGACCGGGTCCTGGTGATGGGCCCGGAGCAGCTGCGCACCGCTCTGGAGCGCGAGATCGTGACCATCGGCCACGCGCCCGAGACCATCCGCGAGGCGCCGCTCGAGGGGCCCGTCGACCGCGGAGTGCTGCTCACGGAACTGCGCCGCTTGGCCTGACCGCCCATCGTCGAGTCCCGTGGCGCGGGGACCGACGGCACTGACCGCGGACGTTCCGCGGCAGGACGATCGCGACGCGGGCCCGGAGCATGCGACGCCTCGCGAGGCGTGCGGCAGGGGCCCCGGTAGTCGAGGTGCAGCCTCACATGACCCTCCCCGCTCCCAGCGAGGTCGCCGGCGCCGATCTCGCCCTGGCGCTCTCCGGCTCGTGGTTCGGCGCCGGCCTGACGCCCGAGGCCGTAACGCGCCTCGCCGCCATCGCGGAGGTGCGCGACCTCGTGCCAGGGGATGTCGTCGTTGCCGAGGGCCAGGTCGCCGAGACGCTCGGCATCGTGCTCAGCGGCCGGATCGCCCTGCGGATGCTCGTCCCGGAACGTGGGACGGTGACGATCCTGACGGTGGAGCCGGGCGACGTGGTTGGCTGGTCGGCGGTCGTGGCGCCCTACCGGGGCACCGATGATGCGGTGGCCATCGAGCCCGTGCGCCTGCTGACGTTCTCCGGTGAGCGCCTCCGCCTGCTCCTTCGGGCAGATCCCCTCCTCGCCGCGTCCCTGTACCCGCGGCTGCTGCAGTCCGTGGGTCGTCGCCTCGCCGCGACAAGGATGCAGCTCCTCGACTTGTTTGCGCGCGAGGAGTGGGTGCGAGCGGAGACGAAGCAATGGTGATCGACGAGCGGCTGCCCTACGCGCCGTATCCGGCCCCCGCCGGAACCGCGGTCGCCGCCCCGGGCGGCGGCGTGGGCCCGTGGTTCCTGGCCCGGGCGAACCTGGGCGTCCTGATCGACCTGCTGCGCGAGGACGGGCGGACCGTGATCGGCCCCACCGTCGTCGACGGTGCGGTCACCCTGGCGGAAGTCCGCTCGGTGGACGAGCTCCCCGCAGGCGTCGGCGACGAGCAGGTGCCCGGGCGGTACCGGCTGGTCCAGCATGGGGACCGCCGGGTGTTCGACTTCGCCGTGGGCCCCGCCAGCCCGAAGCGTTGGACGTTCCCGCCAGTCGTGCCGCTCAACGTCGGGCGGCGCGAGGGCCGGGCGGTGTCCTTCGAGCCGTCGCCCGTCGACCCGCCGAGGCTCGCGTTCCTGGGCGTCCGCGCCTGCGAGCTCGCGGCTCTGGGCATCCAGGACCGCGTGTTCCTCGGCGGTCCCTACACGGACGAGGACTACCGCGCGCGGCGGCGCAACGGGCTGGTCGTGGCGGTCAACTGCACCACCGCGGCGAGCACGTGCTTCTGCACCTCCATGGGCACCGGGCCAGAGGCGCGCGGCGGGTACGACCTCGTGCTCACCGAGCTCGACGAGGGCTTCGTCATCAGGGCGGGGAGCCCCGACGGGGCGGATCTCGTCGCCCGGATGCCCGTCCGCGGAGCCGATGCCGGGCAGATGCTCCGGGCGGCCGAGTCCGTGGGCAAGGTCTCGGCCATGATGGGTGACCCGGTGCCGACGGCCGGGCTCCACGACCGGCTCCTCGCGCAGTTCGACAGCCCGCACTGGTCTCGCATCGCCGAGCGCTGCCTCTCGTGCGCCAACTGCACGATGGTCTGCCCGACCTGCTTCTGCAGCAGCGTGACCCAGCGATCGGACCTGGACGGCGACGTGTCGACCTCCGAGCGCGTCTGGGACTTCTGCTTCACGGCCGGATTCGCGAAGGTCGCCGGGGGCTCCTTCCGCAGCCGGCCGCGCGATCGCTACCGCCAGTGGCTGACGCACAAGTTCGCCACCTGGGTGGACCAGTTCGGCACGTTCGGGTGCGTCGGGTGCGGCGGGTGCATCGCCTGGTGCCCGGCGGGCATCGACATCCGCGCTGAGCTGCTGGCCATC
>JAJYMP010000185.1 GCA_021786915.1 Chloroflexota bacterium | reverse complement strand
GCGTACTTCGAGCCGTCCTTGCCCCAGCCCGACTCCTTGACGCCGCCGTGCGGGGTCTCGGACGCGAGCGTGAAGTGCTCGTTGATCCAGACGGTGCCGAACTGGAGCCGGCGCGCGGTGCGCATCGCCTTGGCGATCGAGCCCGTGAACACCGAGCTCGCCAGGCCGTACTTGACGTCGTTGGCCCAGGCGATCGCCTGCTCCTCGTCGGAGAACCGCTGCACCGTGACCACCGGCCCGAAGACCTCCTCCTGGACGATCTCGGAGCGCTGGTCCGGGTTTGCGATCACCGTGGGCTCGTAGTAGGCGCCCACGCGGTCCGGCCGCTGGCCGCCCACGACCAGCTCTGCCTTGGCCTCGAGGGCCGTGTTGACCATCTGCTCGACCTTGTCGGCCTGGAACTTGCCGATCAACGAGCCGATGTCGAGGTCGTCGGCCTCGGCCGGGTTGCCCCACTTGATGGTCTTGACGCGGTCGGCCAGGGCGCCGAGCAGGTTGTCGTAGACGCCCGGGCCCGCGATGACGCGGCAGGCCGCGGTGCAGTCCTGGCCGCTGTTCCAGTAGCTCGCGAACCTGAGCGTGTCGGCGACGAGGTCGACGTCGGCGTCGTCGTAGACGATGACCGGGGCCTTGCCGCCGAGCTCGAGGTGGAGCCGCTTGACGCCGCGTGCGGCGACCTCGGCGATGTGCTTGCCGGTGGCCGTGTCGCCGGTGATCGAGATCATCCTGACCTTGGGGTGCGCGACGAGCAGGTCGCCCATCTTGCCGCCCGAGCCGGTGATGACGTTGAGCACGCCGGCCGGCAGCGCCCCCTGCACCACCTCGGCGAAGCGCAGCGCGGAGAGGGGCGTGCGCGAGGCGGGCTTGAGGACGCAGGTGTTGCCCGTGGCGAGCGCCGGGCCGAGCTTCCAGGCCGCCATGTACAGCGGGTAGTTCCAGGGGGCGATGCTGGCGACCACGCCCACCGGGTCGCGCCGGACCATCGAGGTGTGGCCCTCGAGGTACTCGGTGACCGCGAGGCCCTCGGGGACGCGGCAGGCGCCCGCGAAGAAGCGGAACAGGTCCGAGGCGACCGCCATCTCGTCGATGGCGGCCTGCGTGGGCTTGCCCGTCTGGAGCGACTCGAGCCGGCCGATCTCGTCCGCGTTCTCGTCGAGCAGGTCGGCGACCTTGAGCAGCGCGAGGCTGCGCGTCTGCGGCGTGGTGAGGCTCCAGCTCTCGAAGGCCTGCGCTGCGGCCTCGACGGCGCGGTTGACGTCCTCCTGGCCCGAGGCCGGAACGCGGGCGATCGTCTGGTAGACGGCGGGGTTCTCGACCTCCTGCGTCTCACCGGACGCCGAGTCGACCCACTCGCCGCCGATGAACTGCTGGTAGGTCTTGACGTCGATCATCGTCACGTTGTGGGCCTCCAAGGCGAGGTGCGGCGCGTGCTGCCGGTGGTCCTGTGGTGGTGGCCGTGATTGTCGCGCAGGTCCGCGGGCACCACCAAGTCGAAGCGCACGGGGCGCGACGCTCGGTGGCCGAGCCGGCAAGTCCGGGTGAAGCCACAGCGGCCCTTTCCGTGCACGGGTCGCGCCTCGAACGCCGGCTTCACGCGCGGGCGACGCTGGCGGGATCGCGATCCGCCACCACCGTGAATTGCGACGCCCGTGACTTCCGTCGCGGCGGACGGGCCTGAGGGCCGAAGAACCGGGCGTCTCGGCCAGACGGCCCGGCGGTATGGCCGCGTTGGCAGGCGCGGGACGCCCCGGCACGACGGCATCGTTGAGGCTCACACAGCAGCCTGGGCCGGGTGCGGCCGTAGGCAGACGGGGAGACGACGGGGCGGATGGCGCTCATCATCGAGGATCTCCACGACGCCGTTCCAGCTCCTGGCCGGCAAGGTGTTCGGCGTGGGCCTCGCCGCCCTCATCCAGTACGCCGCGGTCGTCGTGGCCGGCGGGGCCGGCCTGCTCCTGCAACCAGCGCTCCAGTCCGCGGTCCGGGGCAGTTCGGCCGGCAGCGCGAGCCTCGTCCCGCAGGGCCTGACGCCCGAGCTGCTGCTGCTGTTCGGGCTGTACGGCATCCTCGGGTTCCTGCTGTACGCCTCGCTCTACGCTGCCGCCGGGTCGCTGGTCAGCCGCATGGAGGACGTCACCAGCGCCGTGATGCCGATGACCCTCATCTCGACGGCGGGCTACCTGATCGGGGTGTATGCCGCGACGGGCCTCCTCGACGCGCGATCGGGCTGGATCACGGGCCTGACCGTCATCCCGTTCCTGAGCCCGTTCATGATGCTCGGGTGCGTGGCGACAGGCATCGCGCAGCCGTGGGAGGTCGTGCTGTCACTGGCGCTCCTCGTGGGGACGATCGTCGTTGCGATCTGGGTCGCGGCCCGCATCTACACGGTGGGCGTGCTGCTCTACGGCCAGCGTCCTGGGGCCCGAGCTGTCTGGAGGCTCCTGAGAGAGGGCATGTAGCGTCGGCGGGCGCGCCCACCAGGCGCAGTGGGTCGCAGCCATCGCGGGCTGGGCTGCCAGTCCGAACTGTCGGCACCTCCGCGAACGAAGCTGGACCTCGACTCCAGCCGACGACGCCTCCGGGCACGATTCGGGCGTCGCGTGCGCCGAACCGGACTCAGGGTCCAGCCGCCGACACGTCCGGGCCGGAAGTTCGGACCGGCAGTCCAGCTGAGCTGGAGCCGCGGCCACGTCCTAGCCCGTGACGGGCTGCCCCGTGAGCGCCAGGCGCTCGATGAGGTCGGCGGCGCGGACGGTCCCCGCAGTGGACCGCATGCGCGACGCGATCGCCGCCATCCGTGCATGCAGCGCGGTGTCGGCGAGGAGCGCATCGATCGCCCCGGACAGCTCCTCGTCGCGGAAGTCGTAGGTGGCCAGGCGCCGGCCGAACCCCGTCTCGTCCACGCGCTGCGCGTTGTCGACCTGGTCCCAGAACAGCGGCAGCACGACCATCGGCTTGCCGTGGTGGAAGCACTCGACCACGGTGTTGTTCCCGCCGTGGGTGATGACGAGGTCGACCTGGGGCAGGATCGCCGGCTGGGGCAGGAAGCCGTCGCCGGTCATGTTGTCGTGGAGCCGGATCTGGTCGGCGAGCGGCCCCTTGGACACGATCACCCGGTGCTCCGTGCGGCCCAGCAGGTCCACCAGCCGCTGCATCAGCCCCACGTCCGCGCTCCCCAGCGAGCCCAGCGACAGGTAGATCAGCGCCCCCGGCCGGTCGGCCAGCGACGCCGGCAGCGCCCACGTCGCCTCGGCCGCGCGGACCGTCGAGTCCAGCTGGTGCCACGTCGGCGCAAGCGGGACGGCGCGCTCGTAGTCGGCCTCGCGGGGGTACGAGTACAGGTTCAGGTACGGCGACTCGTGCATGAAGTCGGGGCCGCTCGGGCCCCAGGCCAGCCCGCCCGCGCCGTTGTCCCGGCAGAAGGCGTCGAAGTCGGCCCACATCGCGCCGTGCGTGCGCCGGACCTCCTCGAGGAAGGCGGGCCACTCGCGCTTGTCAGCCGCGGGATAGCCCGACGAGAACGGCGCGATCAGCGGGTCCTTCAGCTCGGCCGGGTTGCAGGACACGATCCGTGCCCACGGCGCCCGAGTGGCCATGATCGTCGGAAACGAGACGACGTTGTCCTCGACGATGGCGTCGGGCGCGAGCTCGTCGATGATCTCGGCCAGGCGCGGCGCGACGTACTTCGCCCCGTCAATCAGCGCCTGGAACGTAGGCGCGATGAACTCGCCCAGCTGCTCGATCGTGGGCCTGCGGAACACCGGCGCCGTGTCGCGGATGAAGTCGATCCAGAACTGGCCCGGGACCTCGGGCTCGGCGGGCGGCGGCCCGAGCCGCATCAGCCGCTCCTCGAAGCCGCGCTGCTCGAGGCTGCCGGCGAACGACTCCTCGACGATGAACACCACACGGTGCCCGCGCTCCCGCAGC
>JAJYMP010000600.1 GCA_021786915.1 Chloroflexota bacterium | reverse complement strand
ACGAGCCCAGCAGCTGGGTCCAGCGCCGGACGGGGGCCATGAACGTGTACTCGAGCGTGCCCTCCCAGCGCTCAACCGCGATCGTCTCGGCGATCCAGCTGAACACCACGGAGAGGTAGTTCCAGAACACCGCGCCGACGATGAGCGTGAGCAGCAGGCGGTTGTCGCCCGACGCCGCGCCGATCAGCGAGATCGACAGCGCGCCGGCGACGGAGTAGACGAGGAACGCCAGCTCCCACCCCCAGTACCGGCGGGTGAGGAAGAAGTTGCGCTCGACGAAGGCGTACGACGCCCTCAGCTCGGATGCGAGCACGGTCAACGGAGGGTTCCTTTCAGGGGTCTGGGCGCCGGACCGGTTGAGGCCGATCCGGCGCGCGGGCAGTGCGTCTTCATCCCAGCGGCGCGTTCGTCGCGTGGGTGCCGATCGACGCAGGGCCGACGGCTTCGCCGCCGATCGCCCGGCCCAGCCGCATCAGCAGCTCGCCCAGGCGGAGTCGGAGGCCGCGGCCGGCGCGGCCGAACAGACGGTGGTGCTCGGCCGCGATCCGGAGGCGCCGCTCGCGCTCCCTGATCTCGGCTATGCGGAAGTCGAACAGGTACAGCATGTCAAGAGGTTCCTTTCGGAGGGGGGAGGGGAAGGCGGCGGGACGTGGCCTGCCGGCACGAGGTGGTCGGGCGGCCGGGAAGGTCGGTTCGGCTGATCGCCATCGGGCTCCTCCTCTCGTCGTCAGTCGCGGTTGTCGCCGTCCTCCTCGACGTCGTCGTCGAGGGAGCGGCCGGTGAAGGTCATGAACACGGCCTCGAGCGTCTCGGGCTGCCCGTGGCGTTCGGCGACCATGCGCTTGAGCTCAGGCGAGGTGCCCTCGGCCACCACGCGGCCCCCGTTGAGCAGCGTGATGTGCTCACAGAGCCGCTCGGCCTCGGCCAGGTCGTGCGTCGTGAGGACGATCGTCGCGTCGTGCGACTGGTTGACCTCCTCGATGAACGTCTGGACGTCGAGCTTGCTGCGCGGGTCGAGGCCGGTGGTCGGCTCGTCGAGCAGCAGGAGGGTCGGGCTTGTCAGCAGGGCTCGCGCGATGGCGACCTTCTGCTGCATGCCCCGGCTCATCTGCTCGATCGGGCGTCCCAGGCGGTTCTTCGCGATGCCGAGCCGGCCGAGGATCGCCGTGGCCTCACGTCGCGCCGCCGCGGCATCCATGCCGTAGAGGCGGGCGGCGAAGAGCAGGTTCTCCATCGGGCTCAGCTTCTTGAAGAACGCCGCGTCCACGCTGACCCGGTTGATGAGCCGCTTGACCGCGAGCTCGTCGCGCTCGATGTCGAGGCCGAAGACCTCGACCCGGCCCTCGTCCAGCGTGAGCAGCCCCGAGACGAGGCGGATCAGCGTGGACTTCCCCGAGCCGTTGGCGCCCAGGACCCCGTGGATCGTGCCTCGCTCCAGGCGGAGCGAGACGTTGTCGATCGCGAGGACCGGTGGCTTGCGGCGGTCGGGCCGGAAGCGCTTGGTGACGTGCTCGACGAGCAGGGCCGGGGCCGAGACCAGGGTCGCGCTCGCGGTCGCCGCGGCGTCGGCTGCCGGGCGGGCGATGTTCAGTTCCGGCGCGAGGGTGGTGGTCATGGGACCCTCCTGGCGGTGATGGGTGGCTCAGTGGCTGCGAGCCGGGCCGCGGGTCCCGTGCGCTGGACACGGAACGAGCCGCGGGCCCGGGAGTTCCGGGTGCCTGCGGCTCGTGGTCGAAGGGGCGGGTTGTGCCCCGAAAACACTAGAGCCGCGGGCTTGTGCCCACGGCTCGTCGGTCGCTCCTGGGGCTCTCGCCCCGCGTCCTACTCTGCGGTGGGCACACTCCTGCCGCGATCCTCGACGCGGATAGGCGCCGACGAGTGCGGGTAGAGCGTTGCGTTCTGCACCATTCGGCTCACGCCTCCGGTAGTAGGACGTGCCGAGCGACCTGCTCGACCGGCCCGGAATATACGCGCCGCGGCTTTCCGGCGTCAACCCCCAACGGCCGACACCCCCAACGGCCGACACCCCAACGGGCGTGCTTGTCGGACGGCCGTGCCGTCGCTGTCCGACGGCCGTGCAGCGGCATGGCGACGCCCGTGGCGGGCTGGGGCACGGCCACTCGTCCGCCCGCCGGACACCACATCTGGACCGCCCGTTCGTCCTTTCGCCCGTGTGCACGGGGGTATGCTTCCCCACAGGCACGAGCTGACGAAGTCGATCGCAGGGAGGTGGCGGATGCGTCGCAGGATGATCCTCGTCGGGGTTCTCGCCATGGCCCTCGCGGCCTGCGGCGGGTCGTCCGGCTCGCCCTCGCCCAGCGCGTCAGACGCCGGCTCGTCGGCCGCGGCGTCGGGCTCCCCGTCGTCGAACCCAGGTGCGTCGCCCACCGCGAGCGATGGCGCCAATGCGGCCTCGCCGTCGGCGGCGGCCCCCGCCGCGGGCACCAGCACCGCGGTCTGTGACGGGATCAGCCTCCGCAAGTCGCCGTCGAGCACCGCCGCCAAGGTCAGGGCGATCAACTCGGGCACCTCGGTCCACGTCGCCGCGACGGTCACCGGCACGCCCTACACGGCAGGCGCCTGCGGCACGTCCGGCAGCGAGTGGCTCAAGATCGACAAGGTCGGCGGCAAGACCGCGAAGTCGCTCTACGGCGTGACCTATGTGTACGCCGCGGCGGGCTTCTTCCAGTAGGCCGCCAGGGCACAGTCGGGGCCGTCGGCTGCTGGGTCGATCTCGATCTCGCCCAGCCCCGCTATCTACCGCTCCCGCACTCGTAGCTCCCTTCGACCAGCAGGTGGTCAGCCGGGCTGGAAGGGTCGAAGCAGACCTTCGGCTCGTGGGCGTTTACGTCGATCCACCGTCGGAAGTCCTTCCCGTTGTAGGTGGCCCCGCCGACGCTGTACGTGTAGATCAGCCAGGTCCCAGACGGGGCCTGTTCGAACGCGGAACCTCCCGTGACCGATGTCGCGGTGATCGTGACCGCAGCCGTGCCCGAGAGTCGCGCGGTCCCGAGTCGGGCGACGACGAGAAGGGCTGCCCAGCTGACGGCGAGCGCAACCAGCAGCACGAGCAGACCTCGTCCGCCACCGCGGTACCGGTGGAGCCCGTCTCGGTGCAGGTGTTCGCGCAATGCCCACCGGACGCGTTCGAGCCGTGAATCCCGCCACACCGGATGAGGAGCGTCAGCGGACACCCTTTCATCGTGGCGCTGCTTCGACTTGTGCCGCGTCGCCACAGTCTGCAGCAGCTCGTTGGGCGCTCGCCAGTCAGAGCGCCGCGATCCCCGCGATCTCCACCTTGTAGGCGTGGGAGGCGAGCTTCGCCTCGACGGTCGCCCGCGTCGGCAGGTTCGCGGTGTCCACCCAGGCGTCCCAGGCGGCGTTCATCTCGTCGAAGTGGGTGATGTCGGCCAGCCAGACCTGCATCGAGATCAGCTTCGACTTGTCGGTGCCGGCCTCGGCGAGGTGGCGGTCGATGCCCTCGAGGATCTCGCGCGTCTGCTCGTGGACGCCGGCGTCGGGGTTGTGCGCGACATGGCCGGCGAGGAAGACCAGACCGCCGTGGACGACCGCCGAGGCGAACCGCTGGCCGGGGTCGATGCGGACGATGGACACGGGACACCTCCGAAGCGCTGTGGGTCGCGAACACGGGCAGCGTACCCGCCGCGACGGTAGGCTGGCACCGTGACCGAGCCGACCGCCACCGCGCCGTACGTGCCGCCCGACGCCCTCGCCGCGCTCGTCCACGACGGGACGCTGGACGCGGAGCTGGCGGCGCTGCTGTCGCTCACCATCGAGGGTGCGATTCCGCTGGTGGTCGCGGGCTCGGACGCGGCGGGCCGCAGACGCGTCCGCGACGGGCTGCTGTCCCTCGTTCCCGTCGACCGCGGGATCGTCCGGCTCGCGGGCGCCGGCGAGGACTTCGCCTGGA
>JAJYMP010000363.1 GCA_021786915.1 Chloroflexota bacterium | reverse complement strand
CGGTGGGCACCGTGACGAACGGCGGTGCCGTCTTGCCGAGGATCTTGTAGGCCGCGAGGTCGACCATCTTCTGGCCCTCCTCGTAGGGTCGATCGGCGACCTTGCCGTAGACGATCCCGCCCTGGGCCATGTCGAGGTCGTTGGTCGCACCGAGGTCGATCGTGATCACCTTCACGTCGGTGCGGCCGGCGGCGCGAATCGCGGCGACCACCCCCTCGGCCGCAGTGTCCCAGGCGACGTAGATCGCCCGGATCTCGGGATGCTGGGTGAGCATGGCCGAGGCGATCGCCTCGGTCTTGCCCTCCTCGGTGAAACCCTGCTCGGCGACGATCTTGATGTTGGGGTACTGGCACTCGACGACGCGCTTGAACTCGCGGTCGCGGTTGTTCGTCACGTAGAAGACCGCGTCATGGAAGATGTAGCCGATCGCCCCGGATCCGCCGAGCGCCTTGTTCATGAGGTCGGCGTCGGCGCGACCGAGCCCGAGGTGATCCCCCGTCACGACGCTCACGTACTGATCGCCCGCCTTGTAGCCGTCGGCGCCGTTGTCGACGAAGACGAGCGCCTTCTTCGCGTCGACGACGGGCTTGAACGCCTGGGCACCGGACGTCGGGTCGACGACGAGCGTCAGCACGATGTCGGGGTTGAGCGCCATCGCCGTCTCGACGTCGGTGGCCTGCTTGGCGGGGTCAAAGTTCGCCTCGGCCGTCGCGGCGATCGCGATGCCGAGGCGCTTCGCCTCGTCGGTCGCGCCCGCGGTCAGCGCGTTGTACCAGGGACCCGCGCCGGCCCAGAGCATGGCCATCTTCAGGTTCATGCCCTTGACCTTGGCCGCCTCCTCGTCGGTCAGCGAGACCTGCTCGGCCGGGGTCGACGGTTCTCCGTTCGGGCCGACGGTCTTCGCGCTCATGTCGCATGCGGCGGTCGTGCCGCCGGGTGCGGTGTTGCCGGCCGGGGTCGGGCTGGAGCCCGCCGATCCGCTGCACGCCCCGACAGCGACGGCGGACGCGGCCGCGATGATCGCGAGCCGCCTGACGATCGGATTCATGAACCGTGCCTCCTCACCGTTGGGTGGCTCACGCCACCTCCGTCCCCTGCCCGCGTTGCCGCGGCCCAATCGTGCCCACCATGAGCCCCGCGTCGCCCCGGCCCTGCCCGTCGCGTCCGGCGCGTACCCGCCGCACCTCCCGCAGCAGTTGATCGCGCACGGCATTGAGCGCCACCGCCACCGCGCCCATCAGCGACGCCCGCCCCCCGAGAGACGTGGTGACGATGTCGGGTGGCTCGACGACGATCGCGGCCACGTGGCGACGCACGGGCTCCAGGAGCGCGGGGTTCGCGCCGAGGCCGCCCCCCAGGACGATCAGTGCCGGATCGATGAGCGCCACGATCGCCGCGATGCCGAACGCGAGGAGTCGCGCCTCCTGCTCGACCAGCTCGACGGCGAGAGGGTCCCCTGCGGCGGCCGCATCGAACAGCTCGGGCAACGTCGCATCGGCAGTGAGCGACGTTTGCGGCGCGCTCGCCACGGCCGCCCTGAGGCGGGCCAACGCGGCCGGACCGGACGCCGCATCCTCGAACGGCCCACCCACGGTCCGCGAGAAGTCGATCGGGCCGGGGGCGAGCGGGAGCAGGCCGATCTCGCCCGCCGCACCTCGAGCGCCGACGTAGATCGCGCCGTCCGCGACAATTCCGACGCCGATTCCCGTGCCGATCGAGAGCGCGACGAAGTTCGAGCTGCCGGCCGCCGATCCGCGCCATTGCTCGCCGGCGGCCGCCAGGTTGACGTCGTTCGCGATGAGCACCGGCAGGCCGAGCGCGTCCGTGAAATCTCGGTGAGGATGTGCGTCGGTCAGTGCCGGCACGTTGTAGGCGGCGGTGATCACGTCGGTCTCGGGATGGATCACGCCCGGCACGCTGATCCCGGCCGCGCGCACATCGGCCCGAGCCACGCCCGCCTCGCGCAGCAGTCGCTCGTACACGTCGGCGACCTGTGCGAGGAGCTCGGCGCGTCGCTCATGGCGGGTGGGCTCGTTCACCTCGGCGAGGGAGGTGCCGAACAGGTCAACCAGCGCCGCGCGGAGACTCGTGCCGCCGATGTCGAACCCGAGCCCGTATGCCGCGGACGGATTCACCTCGTAGAGCGTGGACGATCGGCCGACGCCGCCGGACGCTCGGCCACCCAGGCGGACGAGGCCGGCCTCCTCGAGGTCCCGAACGACGGCGGACACCGTCGGCTTCGAGAGACCCGTCGCGCGGCTGATCGCGGCACGCGACGCGGGACCACGATGGAGGAGATCCATCACCCGTGCTTCGCTCACGGCGCGGCCGAGACTGGGCAGCGGATCACGACGCCAGGCGTTGGGGCGAAGCATGAGGCGATCTACCTCCCCGTGAGAGAGCACGCGTGCCTGGATTCGGCGCCAGGACGTAGGGCGCCCGCGCCGTCCTGCATTGGTTAGGCACCTTACCTAACTGTTGGCGGCGTTGTCAAGCGGGTGTACTCATCCAGCACGTCCACGACACATCGATCCCCAGGAACGCGAGGTACTCGGCAGGGGTGAGGTGACCGAGGGACTGGTGGGGACGGACCCGGTTGTGCGTGTCCTCCCACGTCCAAAGGGCCGGGGCGAGGGAGGCGAGGTCGGGCTCGGCGTCGGTGACCTCGTGGAACTCCTCGGTGCGGGTCCGGTTGGCCCGCTCGACCCGGACTCGTCTGGCGCGCGGCCCACTCCGGGCGAACCGTGTACCGGTCAGCGGAGATAGCCGCGATGCTCGGCGCCGCGCAGGGGGACGGGGGCGAGTTCGACGTCCTCCTCGTCGGCTACGTCTCCCGCGGGCAGCAGAACCTCCGCCGGACCCTGGAACTCCTTCAAGACATCCTCCACCCGGCCGGCGTCCCGGTGTACTTCTGCGACGAGGAGATCCTCTCGTCGGCCGATCGCCACTGGGACCAGCTCGTCGACGAGGCGAAGGCCGCCGACTCGTGGTTGCGCAAGCATCGCCGGCAGGTCCGCGAGGGTCTCGCCGCGAAGCTCACCACGAAGCGCGACCCGGGCGGCCATCCGCCGTTCGGCTTCCGGCGTGATCCCGACAAGCTCGTCGAGCCCGATCCGGCCAAGCTCCCGCTCGTCCGGCGTGTCTTCGAACTGTCTGCCGCCGGACTCCCGGACCGGGAAGTCGCGAGCTTGGTGGGGCTCCCGCTCTTCACCGTCCGAAGCATCCTGACCTCGCCGCTTTACGTCGGTCGACTCCGGGACGGAGCTCCGGCGGACTGGGAGCCGATCGTCCCCGTCGAGCTCTGGGAGTCTGCCCGGAGCCGGCGGGCTCGCCGGGCTACAACCACCGGGAGACCCGCCGACCCTCGTCGACCCTACGCGCTGGACATGTTCCACTGCGCCGGCTGCGGCAAGCACCTGATCGGAGATATCGGCTACGACCAGCTCGAAGCCGCCATCGCCGGCTCCGACGACGCGACACCCGAAGTGCGCCAGGCGCTCGCCTGCCGCCTGCGCGCGAAGCCGGGCTACCGGCGCTTCCTGCGGGTGACGAGGCAGGGGTTGCTCCGGATCGACCGTGCCGCCGTCGCCGTGGAGGCGCGCCTCGACGACACGTTCCTCCTGCGCACGAGCGATCCGTCGCTCTCCGCGGTGGAGGTGGCCATCGGCTACCAGCAGCTGCTCGAGGTCGAGCGCGCCTGGCGCGACCTGAAGACGAGCTTGGCGTGGCGGCCGGTCTACCACCGCAGGGAGGCGCGCATCCGGGCGCACGTCCTCCTCTGCTGGCTCGCCCTCCTCCTGGTCCGGATGGCGGAGCAGGCCACCGGCGAGACCTGGCGCAGGCTGCGCTCCGAGCTCGACAAGCTCCACCTCGGGCGCTTCAGCGGCCCGGCCGGTGAGGTCGCCCAGCGCACCGAGACGACCGCCTCTCAGGCCGCCATCTTCAGGGCGCTCGCGGTGGCCGAGCCACCGCGCTTCTTCGCGCTCGCGCCCGCCCGGGCTGCCGCCACCGCCTGATCCCTGCCCCGTCCTCGACCAAGGTCGGTCCATAGGTACACGCGTGAGTTCCAGCTGCGGGATCCCGGTCAGTGGTTGCTTCGCTCGGCGCCGGGCACCACCCGCAACGTCGTGCTCCGGCATGGAACCGTATGTTCACCGGGTGGTTCTGAGGAGTGACCGTTGAATGGTTCCCTCGATAGACGGTCCCGCAGACGGCCCAGCAGCTCGCCTGATATACCCGTGCCGAGGAGCCGCTGCCGTCACAGCTTTTCCAGCAGATCCCGGACGCGACCTCGAAGTCGATTGACGATCAGACCTCGTCATCCGTCTGAACGCCGAGGAGATTCGCTGTCTCGCGCCAGTCGAGGTATCCCGCTGAAATCAGGTCAACCCAGTGGCGCTCCGCGGCAATCACATCGGGGAACAGCCACACCTCTACCCGCTCATAGAGCGACTGCCCCCGCACCGAGTAGCGACCTACGAGGTCCGCGCCGCCCGCGATGGCGACACGGTGGCAACTCTCCCAGGCAGCGGCCAGCGCACGATGCCGTTCCTCGGCGAGGCGGTACCAGGCGCTGCGCGGACGGTACTGGTGGATCCAGACGATCATCGTTCATCCTCCAGGTCGGCGAACGGCATCGCCCAGCCGATGTAGTGGCTGGAGGCTGTAAACATGAAGTCGCGAACCTCCTCGTGAACGCGCATCGCCCTGCCCAGCATGGCGGCATCGGTGATTTCCCACAGCGAAACGTGGTCCCACGCGCTGGTCAGTGAGGTGGAGAAGCGCCCCGCTTGGTCGGCACCCAGGGCAGTGTCGTTGCCGAAGGCGATGTCGCAGTCCACATCGTAGGCGCTACGCTCGGCAAGCGATGCGGCGTGCCAGGCCTCGTTCCAGTTCCAGAGGGCCAGGAAGCCCAGCCCTCCAGCCGGCGGAGCGGGGGTCGGCGTCGGTCCCAGATCGCGTGGTCCGAGCAGCCAACTGCAGCGGAAGAGGCGTCCCCAACCGGCAGCCTCCAGCAGCGCCATGCCCTCCAGGGCCGCCGCCCAGTCAGGCGCCTCAAAGACCCCGAACAAGTCGATGTCGTGGAAGGTGCTGGCTCGGTACACTACCGCGCCGCGATCCTGACGACCGACCATCCCGTCGATCGACAGGCGCCATCCCCCACGGGCAAGGCGCTCGAGGGCACGCCGGCAGCGCTGGAGCAGCGCCACGCTGCGGTCATCAAACTGGGCCAGAAAGATGAGCCCGACCCTCACGGGTTGCCCGTTCACCGTTCGGCACCCGCGAACAGACCTTGGGCCAGGTAGCGCTCGAGGATCAAGCCGACCACCAGGGCGGGCGCGAGGTTCACGAGCGTCAGCGCCGAGAGCCGATCCCACTGGGCCCCGAAGGAGGTGATCCGAGCGGCCAACAGCGGCGGCACGGTCGTCGCGTCCTGGAAGGTGAGCATCAGCGCGAACAGGTACTCGTTCCAGGCGAAGATGAAGCAGAAGAGGCCGGAGGCCACCAGGCCCGGGCGCGCCAGCGGCAGCGCGATGTGGCGGAACGCTTGCCAGACGCTGGCGCCCTCGACCCGCGCGGACTCCTCCAGCTCGATCGGGATGCGCGCGAAGCTGTTGCGCAGGATCCAGATAGCGAACGGCAGCGAGAAGCCCGTGTAGGCGATGAGCAGGCCAACCTGCGAGTCGAGCAGGTTCAGCTCGCGGAACATCAACAGGAAAGCCAGCACGACGGCGACTGGCGGCAGCATCCGCTGTGACACAAACCAGAAGGCAATGTCGTCGTTGCGCCACGGGCCGGCCCGGTACCGGAACCGAACCAACCCGTACGCGCCCAGCGCGCCAAGCAGCGTAGCGACCAGGGCGCTGCCCCCGGCCGCCACCAGGCTGTTGGCGAAGGCGCGTAGCACATCGCCGCGCGCGTCCGAGGCCAACATCCATTCCCACGCGTCGAGCACCGGCTGGAAGTCGACCCACGGAAGGTACGTTGGCCGTCCGGCGATGGCCCCGGCGGTCTTGAACGAGGTGATCGTGATCCAGTACAGCGGGAAGCCCACGACGAGCGCCCAGCTCAGCAGGCCGATGGTGCGGGTGACGGCGGCGAGCCGGCCCAGGCTCATAGCTCGGCGTAACGCGCGGTCAGGCGGCGGGTCAAGAGCAGCAGCCCGGTGGCCACCGCAATGACCCCGATCATCAGCACGTAGGCGGCGGTTGAGGCATACGCCAGGTCGCCCTGTTTGGCCCCGAGGTCGTAGACATAGACCATCGCCGACTCGGTCGCCCGGCCGGGCCCGCCGCCGGTGACCACCCTGATGATGTCGATCACCTTGAACGCCTCGACCGCCCGCAACAGGATGGCAGTGATGGAAGCGGGCAGCAGTAGCGGGAAGATGACGTAGCGGAAGACCTGCCACGAGCTGGCGCCGTCGACACGCGCGGCTTCCACCGGCTCATGGGGAATGGTCTGCAGCCCTGCCAGCAGGAGTAACATCATGAACGGCGTCCACTGCCAGGCGTCGACCAGAATGAGCGTGAGCCGCGCCATCCAGGGCGGCCCGAACCAGCTGACGGGCGCCAGACCGACGCGGCCGAGCAGATCGTTGACCGGCCCGAACGCCTCGCCGAACATCATCCGGCCGATGATGAAGCCGACGGCGATGGGGCTCATCATCATCGGCAGCAGGAAGAACAGTCGCCAGCCGCGCTGGCCGCGGACGCCGCGGTTGAGCAGCAGCGCCAGCCCGAGCCCAAGCGCGTACTCGAGTACCACCGCTCCGGTCACGAAGATGGCGGTGTTGCCCAATGTTTCCCACAGCGCGTCGTCTCCAAGCAGGCGCACCCAATTGTCGGCCCCGGCAAAGGTCAGCGGTACCCCGCGCCTGAACAGATTGACGTTGGTGAACGTCAACCCCAGTGAGAAGACCAGCGGGAAAAGCGAAAGCAGCAACACGACCAGCACGGCCGGGGCCAGAAACAGGCGCCGGGCCATGCGGTCGCGGTCGGCCGGGGCAGGCTTGCCCGCCCCGGCCGACCCGGCAGAGCGCATCGGCTACCCGGAGAGCCCAAGAGACTCACGGTACAGCTCGCGCTGCTTGTCCCGACCTAGGCGGTTGGTGATCTCGTCCCAGGTCTTGGCCGCCCTATCGAGCGCCGCCTTGGCGTCGCTCTGCCCGGAGAGCGCCTCCGACACCGCCAGCTCGACGGCGTCCTTGTACTCCGGGAAGCCCGGCAGCCGCATGTCGAACACGGCGTTCGGATCCTCGAGGGCCGAACGGATCGCGTCGGTGTAGGCCTTGGCCTCGTCCTGCGACCAGCCGGCCTTGACCCAGATCTCGGGCTGCAGCTGGCTGTCACGCGACGGGTTCACGCCGGTTCCCGGGGTGATGACCGCCTCGTTCATTACCTCCGGGCTGCCCAGGAAGGCAGCCAGGTCAAAGGCAGCCGCCGCGTTCTTGGTTGACGTCGGAACCACATTGATCCAGCCACCGAAACCGAGAAACGAGGCATGGTTAGGGGCGCCGGGGGTCACCCAGTCGTTCTTCTTTGGGTCAAAGTAGCGCTCGGAGCCCGGTGCCACGCCGTAGCCCACCTTGCCCTCGATCTTCGTCATCTTCGGATCATGGCTGACCGGTCCGATGTCGCCCCACTGGATGTCTTGGGCGGCCTGGCCGGCGGCAAAGGTCTGCGCGTTCTCGATCCAGCCGAAATTCAGCATGCCGGGCGGACCGTACTTGATGACATCCGCCCAGTCCTGAAGGGCCTGCACAAAGCCGGGGTTGTTGATGCGCGCGGTCATCGTTTCGGGGTCGAAGAAGAAGCCCGGGTCGTCGGGCGCCTTGGCATAGGCGGCCGCGCGAGTCATGAATCCGTTCCAGCCCTGGTTCTTGCGCATCGGCAGCTCGACCAGCCCGTAGTCATTCGCGCCGTCGCCGTTCCAGTCCCAACCGGTGAAGAACTTGGCGATCTCGGCGTACTGCTGCCAGGAGGCCGCCGGCGTCAGATCCTTGCCGGTCTGCTGCTTAAACTTGTCCGCGTACTGGCCGAACGCGTCGGCTCGGTAGAAGTAGGTCAGGATGTCGCCGTCCCAGGGCATGCCGTAGGCGGTGCCGCCCCACGACAGCGACTGCTCGCGGAAGATCTTCAGCACGCCGTCGTACTTGGCGCGCTCCGTGGCCCAGTCCGGCACGGGCAGCACCAGTCCGCCGCCCATCAGGTCGCCACCCAGGTTGCTGCCGATGTTGATCACGTCGGCGAGGTAGGTGTTGGTGCTCAGCGCCGAGAGGATCTTGTCGTTGAGGTCGCCGAACGGGATCTCGTCGACCCGGACTGACGCCCCGGTCTGGCTCGCCCAGTTCTGAGCCTTGGCCTTCATGAAGTCCAGCTGTCCTGCTGGCCCGGCCACCACCAGCGCCACGCCCTTGAAACGTCCGCTGGCCGTGCCCGGATCGGGGATCTGTGACGCGTTCGGCCCGGTCTTTACGCTTCCGCCGCAGGCGGCGAGGAGCATGACGAGGGCCAGCAGGGACGCGCCGATCCGAGGCGTAGTGCGCATTCCGTCGTCTCCTTCTCCGTCGAGGTCTGTGCTAACTCCGCAGGGCATCTCGCGCGCGCTCAACCTCGGCCACCAGCTGCGCGACGCGTCGCTGATCAACGGGCCGCCACCATTGCCCGTCTTCCTTGAGTGCCGATCCGACGATTGCTCCGTCGGCCACAGCCAGGAGCTCGTAGGCGCTTCCAGCGTCCAAGCCGCTCCCCACCAACACCGGGAGCGAGGTGGCCGCCTTCACCCGCTCAACGTCGCCCTTGGCCGTAGGCGAGCCTGTACGCTGGCCGGTGACGATCACCGCGTCGGCATCGAAGAACTCAAGATCACGGGTCTGTTCCTCGATGTCGCGATCGGCGGTGATGGCGTGGGCCCCGAACTTGACGTCGACATCGGCGAAGACGAACACGTCCTCGGCGAACAGGCGTGACCGAAAGCGCAGCGCCTGCCCGGCCGGTCCGTTGAGGAGGCCCTCGTTGGCCACGTAGGCGTTGGCCCACTGGTTGACCCGCACCCAGCGTCCGCCGACCGCTTTGGCGACCGCCATGGCCGGGATCGCGCCGTTGGCGACACACGTGATGCCGAGCGGCAGGCGGGTCGCTTGGCGCGCCGCCTGGCAGGCCGCAGTGAGGGCCGCGACCGTCTCTGGGCCGATGTCCTCGGGGCGGGCGAAGGGCAGATCGAACGCGTTCTCGACGATGATGCCGTCGACGCCTCCCTCGGTCAGTCGCCGGGCATCCTCGGCGGCGGCCACGTAGATGCCCTCCATCGGCTGCCCGCGATAGCGCGGTGCCCCCGGCAGCGGCGCAAGGTGGATGACGCCGATCAACGGCTTCGGCTTGGCGAACAGCTCGCGCAGTGCGTTGGGCTTGGGAGGAAGGAGCGGTATCCCGTCCGTCATGGTTCCCCTCTGCTGCCGGATAACAGCTGTTGGTAGATCTGCTCGATCTCCTCGGGGCTGGGCAGGCTCGCCTGTGCGCCGAGCTCTCGGCAGGCGAGCGCACCGGCGATGCAGGCGCGGGTTGTCGCCTCGCCGGGGTTGGCTCCCGCGAGCCGGTAGTGGATGAACGCAGCGGCAGCCGTATCGCCGGCGCCCGTGGTGTCGACGACCTCCACGCGCGGCGGTCGCGCCGCGATCGGGTCGCCGTCGACGGGCCACAGGCACAATCCATCGGCTCCGCGAGTGGCGAGCACGGTCTCGACGCCGAGGCCGTGCAAGGCGCGCGCCGCGCTTAGCTCGTCGGCGGCGATGAGGTTCAGGCCGCGCCAGTTGACGAAGACGACCGTCGCTCCATCCAGGCAGGAGCGCAGCGCTGGCGTCCACCCCTCACTGATAGCGGCTGGCTCCAGATCAAGCGACCAAGGCACGCCCTGTCGGCGGGCCAACGTGATCCAAGCCGCCGCCGCGTCGGCATCGTACGGCACGGTGTGGAGCCAGCTAACGCCCTCGGGGAGCGCCGCGGGCTGCGAGTCGCGCGGCGGGTACATGCGGCCAACCGCTACCACGACCAAGCCCTTCTCCCCTGAGTCGTCGACCAGCGATACGCTGTAGTACGTCCGCTCAGTGGGGAGCTGGCGGAAATAGCGCAGATCGACCCCAGCCTGATCTAGAGCGGTCGCCACCCGCTGGCCAAAGGAATCGCTGCCGACCGCCGCTGCCAGGCCGACCGACGTCCCGAGCCGAGCGAGGGCTGCGGCCGTGTTGGCGGCCACGCCACCTGCGGTCATGAGGTCGGTGTGCGTCAGGACCTTCTCATCGGCCGCCGGTCGGTGCGAGACCCGCACCGAAAGATCCAGCCCGGCGTCGCCGACGACGATCGCCATCACCGCGACAGCTCCACCCGGTAGCGGTAACGGTCGGCTCGGTAGAAGACGTCAACATCCTCCACCGGCCGCTCGGCGGCATCGAAGCAAAGGCGGTGTGCCAGCAGGATGGGACTGCCGACCGGAATCGCCAGCGACGTCGCCACGGACGAGTCTGCCGCCGCGGCCTGGATGATCTCCTCCGCCCGCGCCGGTCGCGCACCGCTGCGCGCGTCGAGCAGGTCGTACAGGGAGCCGGAGTCGAGTTCTTCAGGCGTGAAGGGCCTTCCTCCGCCCAGCACCCAGCGCGGCAGCCACGAGCGCTGCAGCGCCATCGGCTCGTCGTCGGCGAGGAGCAGGCGCTCGACGTATAGCAGCGGATCGTCGCCCAGGACAGCGAGCCGCCGCCGTGTTTGGGCCATCCCAGCGACCGGCAGCACGCTCAGTGTGTTGCTGCTTGGCTGGAGGCCGCGCGCGCGCATGTCCTCGTGGAAACCGGCAAGGCTATGCACGGGCTGCTCGACGACCGGCAGCCGAACGAAGGTTCCCCTGCCCGAACCTCGCACGATGAGCCGCTCGCGCTCCAGATGGTCAAGCGCCGTCCGAACGGTGATACGGCTGACCCCGAAGTGCTCGATTAGCTGGGCTTCAGTCGGCAAGCGGTCGCCGACCTTGTAGGTGCCGTCGAGAATGGCGCGACGGAGCCGTTCTTTAATCTCGAACCACAGTGGGGTGGGCCCGCGCTCCGCGATCGGACGCCCGAGAGGAAGAGTCATAACGTCATAACGTTATCGCATGTGTCAAGCGCAAGCTTGGCCCACGCCAAGCACCGCCGGGCGTCGCCGCCGTGTTCGTTGGGGGGCGCCTGGTCCATCGAGCCGGCCAGGCGACGGGAGAGCGCCCGGGGGAAGTCGTACGGACACCTCGGGGGATCCGACCCTGATCGAGGGGCACCTGGGAGGGATCGTGGGCAAGCCGACGCACGCGATGGTGGTTTACGACGACGGGACGGAGGAAAGCCTCTCGGACCTCGACCAGGCCGTAGTCAGGGATGGCCATGGGCAGGTCGAGCTCGGCTATGACTACGGTCCGGCGCTCCTCCCGTCCGGAGACTGGAGCCTCGAGGGGATGTGGCGGTATCGCGGCCTGCTGCCGCTCGACGACGGGCCCATCGTCTACCCGCTCCCGGTTGGTGGCACCCCGTTGATCGCGCCACCGGCCCTGCGCGCGCGGCTCGGCCTGCCAAACTTGTGGCTGAAGGACGAGACGCGGGGACCATCTGCGTCGAACAAGGACCGGGCGACGGCGCTGGTGCTCCAGCAGGCGATGGCAACCGGGATCCAGCGGGTAACCTGCGCCTCGACGGGCAATGTTGCCGTCTCTCTCGCGGTGGGTGCGGCCGCCGCGGGCAAGCAAGCCATCACCTTCGTCGCCGCCGACGTCGCCGACTCCAAGCTTCAGTTCATGCTCGAGGCCGGGGCAATCGTGATCAAGGTGCGAGAGGGGTACGATGCCGCCTTCCGCCTGTCACGGGCGGCGGCCCGGGAGTTCGGCTGGATCGATCGGAACACCGGCGTAAACCCGGCCACGATCGAGGCCAAGAAGACCGTGGCCCTCGAGATCTGGGAACAGCTGGGACGGGGGGTCCCCGACGTCGTGATGGTTCCGGTCGGCGACGGGCCCACGCTGAACGGCATGGCGAAGGGATTCAGAGAGCTCGTCGAGTGCCAGGCGATCGACCGCGTTCCGCGGCTCATCGGAGTGCAGGCCGAGGGGTGCCAACCGATCAAGCGAGCCTCGGAGACCGGGGGTCGGGTGCGCCCGGCGACGCCAGCCACGATCGCGGACGGCATCGCCGTCGGCAACCCGGTCAGCGGGTTGCTGGCAGTGCGCGATGTGGTCCAGTCCGGCGGCAGCTTCGTGAGCGTCAGCGACGAACAGATGCTCGATGCGATGCGCCTCCTCGCGACGCAGGCAGGAGTGCTCGCCGAACCCGCCGGAGCCGCCGCCCTGGCCGGCCTCCTCGTGGCCCTCGAGCGACGCCTCGTCGGTCCCGCCGAGCGGATCGTGGTGCTCGTCACGGGCTCGGCACTGAAGACACCTCGCTACCTCCGACCGCATGGCCGCGTCGTCGAGATCGGGGCGGACCTGGAGGCGGTGCGGCGGGTCCTGGCTTGAACGGGCGGAGGTCCCCGTGCTCCATCCCGTGTCGACTGCGTTGAGGCCCGCTCCCTCATGGCATCAAGCACGGCCCTGTAGCCGGCAGGTCGCCCGCTTGTGCGACGCGGTCCTGCAGGTACCTACGAGGAGGTGACGCCAAGCCGACAATCACCCACCGGTATGCTGTTTGGGCGGTGCAAGGAGGAGGAGCCTGGGCCGTCAGCACTTTCCGGTCCGTCGACGGAGAATCAGCTCGAGACCAGACGGAAGCGTCGTGCTGGGGCGCCCGACCATCAGCCCGGCACGGCGCGTTTGGCGGGCGCCGGGTCGCTGCGGCGCGAACTTGAGGCAGTGCTGGAGGTCGCACCGAGCATTGCCGCGGCTGTCGACTTCCGTCGCCTCATCGACGAGGAGAACGTGGCTCGCAAGGCCGACCGCAAACGCACGAGTGTGGGCTTCGAGAGGCGTCAGCCCGCCGCGCGTCGCTCCGCCACTGCCAGCCGAAAGCCGACCTCTTCGTCGCCGGTTCGCGTGATGACGAGACGGAGCAGGGCCGCGAACACGCGCCAACCGATCAGCGACATCGAGTGCACGCGCTGGACGGTCGGGATCTGCGCGCTCTCGAGCGCGGCGAAGTGGTTGAACCGGATCTCGTTGAACACGACGTCGTCGGCGTCGTCGATGAGCGGCGGCAGATAGAGGGCACCCGTGGTCCGGAACGTCAGGAGCTGCTCGAGGCGCCTTGCGGCCACGTTCGCCTTGGCCGCCGGCGTCGTCCCGTCGAAGCCCTCGAGGGTCCGGGGAACAACGGGCAGGAGAAGGATCGAGCCGCGCCTCGGTCGGGGCCGAATGACGGCATCGCAGGTGGCCGACGCGACGACGTAGGCGCCCGCGACACGGTGGCCGAGCACGAACGCCGCCTCCGTGCGAAGCACGTCCCCCTGGAGGACGTCGAAGTGGTCTGATCGCGGCGGGTAGGCGGCGACCGCCTCGGCCCGTGTGATCGGTGGCTCCAGCCAGACCGCGTTGACCTCACGCTGCCGGTCTGCCGGGTCGAGCCCGGCGAGGTACGCGTCAAGCGCCGCGACAATCGCGTCCGTCTGCCCCTGGAGTCGGGCGGCCTCCTCGATCAGGCGACGACGACGCGCCTCATCCACGCGGGTACAGGGCAGCGCGGATTCGGCGCGCGTCGAGCTCGGATCCGGGCGGCGTCGGCGGGCCCTCGACCGCCTCCTCCGGCGCGTCCTCGTCGGCGGCGAAGAGCTCCACAGACGTCCTCGCGGGCCCAAGCGTGGCGGTCATCTGATGCGCCATGTCGCGCATCCAGGCGATGAGCTGCGGGTCCTCGCGGGCGGCTGCCAGGTCGATCCCCTCGACGAGGCTGCGTACCATCTGTGACAGCCGGGCGGCCTCCGCGGCAATCCCGACGAGCCGCTGGAAGTCCGCTTCGCGGGCCACGACGAACGAGTCGCGCTTCACCTGCAGGTGGGCGAGCGTGCCCGGCTCAAGGGCGCGCAAGCCGGCACTTCCGACCTGCTTGGCAAGCTCATCGAACGACGCCCAGTCGACCCGCTCGCGGAAGGGAAAGTCTCCCGCGCGGTCCGACGCCGCCGGAGTCGGACGTTGGAGTGTGGCGGTCACGGTGAGCTCCTCGCTTGCTTGCGTAGGAGCGGAAGATACCACGTCGCGCGTTCCTGTCAAGCAACCGCGCGTTCTGGACCATAGTACGTTCGTTTCTGCAGGCGAGTCTCGCCCTGCTCGATGGCCTCGCCTGCAACAAGGGCCTGTTCGGCCCTGGCCATCGCGTCCCGCGCGTTCGCTGGGTGGGCTACCGTTCCTGCATGCCGTCACGTCGCCGGCGAGAACCGCCGAAGGACATGTTCGAGGACGCGATCGTCGAGACGATCGAGCGCCTGAAGCCCGACATCGGGGAGGAGGAGCTTCGGGACCTGCTCGTGCATACCGCTCGCGCGACCGCCGAGTCGGTCGTCGAGGAGCTCCACGCCGCGACGCCGGCGATGCTCATCGACTACGCGGCACTCCGGGCGGGCTTCGAGATCCGGCTCCGCGATCCATGGGGTCCGGCGTTCGATCGGTTCGAGGCCTTGCTCGTCTCGGCTCGCGAGGCGGGCGAGCGGTTCACCGAACGTCACGCTGACAAGGCAGCCGCCGAGGGTGACGATGGTGACGCGCTGTTCAACGCGCTGGCACGACTCCACGTCCGCGCTGTACGCGTCGCCGACGAGGTGTTCTCCCTCCTCCGGAGCGGCCATGCCGGCGGCGCCCTGGCCCGCTGGCGGACGCTTCACGAGATCGCCGTGGTCATGGCTTTTCTCGCCGAGCACGGGCCCGATCTCGCCGAGCGCTACCTCCTGCACGACGCCGTCGCCTCGTGGCGGGGATTGCTGGACTACCAGCTCTTCGCCGATCGCCTCGGTGACATTCCGTTCAGCGACGAGGAGGTGGCCCAGATGAGGGCCGAGCGCAACGCGCTGATCGCCCGCTTCGGGGCGCCATACGGCGAGGAGTGGGGCTGGGCGGCCGAGGCTCTCGGCAAACCGCGACCCACCTTCCGTGACATCGAGAACGCTGCCGATCTCGCTCACTGGCGGCCCTACGGTCGGTGGGCCAGCCAGAACGTGCATGCCGGTCCGCGTGCTCTGTTCAACGTCATGGGCGTCGACGACGAGCAGGACATACTCCTCGCCGGCGCGAGCAACAGCGACCTTGCTGATCCGGGCGCGAACACCGCGTTCTCGCTCGCTCTCGCGACGGTCGAGCTTCTCGCGACCAGGGCAGGCATGGAGGAGCTCGTGTCGATGCAGGTGGTCATGACGCTGAACCGAGAGGCCGGGGACGCGTTCATGCAGGCGCACGAGGAACTCGAGAAGCGGATCGCCGCAGTGCGCCGTCGCACGCGCCGCCGCCGGCCCAGGAGGCAAGCGACACCGGAGCAAACACCGTGATCCCGACCGACGGGCGCACCGCCGCGGTTTCCGCGCGGATCCTCGACGCCCTTGGCGACAGGTCCCACATGGAGCCTTACCCCTTCCTTTAGCCCGCCGCTCGGCGAGGCACGACTGTCCCTGCTTCGTATCGGCGTTGTCGGCCGGGGAGCGCCGTCTGGCGCCTCCCCGGCCTTATGTGCACCCTTGAACCACACCCCCCTACGGCGCGCCGGCCGGGACGCGAACCCAGCTGCGGCTGCGGGCCACGTTGTGGACGACGTCGAGGTAGACCTCGCTGTAGGGGACGCTGCCCTGCTCGATGACCGCCCAGAGGCAGTTGAGCATCGCGCTCGCGACCATCAGGTTCGTCACGACGAGCTGGGGCCGCTCGGCCGCGAGGGCCGCACAGCCGGCACCCGGCGTGACCTCCGAGCCGGCCGCCCGACCGATCTCCGGGTGGATCTCGGTGAGCGAGCCATCGACGCTCACCCCGTCGCGGCGGCGGACGAGCTGGACGTTGCCGTCGGTCTCGTCGTTGCCGCCACTGATGAGCGTCACGTCCGATAGACTGGCGATGTGCCGGTCGACGAGCGCCCGGGTCGGGTGGTTGTCGACCGCGAGGAGACAGACGTCGCCCTCGCGGACCACGAGCCCGACATTGTCGGAGCGCACGTACTCGGCGATCGCCTGGATCCCGAGCCCGCTTCCCCGGAACAGCTGGGCCAAGGCCTCGGCCTTGTTCGTGCCCAGGGCCTCGTCGGGGAAGAGCTGGCGCGACCGGTTCGAGATCTCGTAGGCGTCGCCGTCGACGAGGACGAGGAGCGGCCGCGGCTCGGGTCGGAACGAGAGATATCGGACAAGTGACGGCAGGAGCTGGCTCCCGATGCCGCCCAGTCCGATCAGCACGACCCGCTCAGTCATCGACGCCACCGCCCTCCCGACTCGCTCCGGAGACCGGCACGAGCCAGTACGAGAGGTGCAACCCGAGCTCGCCGGCGAGTCGGTCGGCTCGGGCGAGCGCGACGTCGAGATCGACGTGGCTCGCTCGAGCCGCAGGCCTCGCCGGGACCGACGCCGTGGCGCCGTTCGACCCGGCTGGCCCACCCTTCGCCTTCGACGGCCGGGGCGGCAGCAGGAGCGTCACCCGCCGCAGCCAGTCCTCCGGCGGCTCGATGAGCCGGCGGGGCCGCTCGAGGACGTTCCTCAGGCGGACGTCGAACCGGCGACCGTCGACGACGAGCGCCGCCGAGTAGGTCTGCCGCCGCCGATCGAAGTCGCCGACGACGACGTGGAGCCCGTCGAGCTCGGCCTCGTCGTCTTCGTCGATCGAGCTCGCCCCGGCGCCGAAGGCGCCGTGGGAGTGGATCGTACCGACGAGACGCGAGCCCGCCGGGAGCTCGGCCTCAGCGACGCTGAACCGCACCGAGGCGGCAGTGACCTTCTGGCCAGGCACGTGGATCGCGAAGCGTCCGCCCTCCCAGAGGAGGAGGACAAGCGCCTCGGTCCGCTGCTGCCGGTAGACGGCGCGGAAGAACCCGACGACCCGCCCCATCAGATCCGCGGGGATCGCTGGCAGCGCGTAGTCGAGATACTCCCGCTCGAGCGGCAGATGGGCCGCCCCTTCGACCTTCGTTTGGGAGAGGCCGAGGAGCGTCCGCTTCCGGAGATAGAGCCCGTCGCGGGCGACGACGAAGAGCGGCAGACCGACCAGCTCGGTCTGCGACCCAGCGGCAAGGATCGGGAACATCAGTCCCCTCCCCTCGGCTGCTCGGGCAGCCGATGAACACGCTCGGTGAGCCGATCGAACCGTCGACGCTCGGCAACGAGCTGCTCGCGGATCGGCCCGCTCTGGCGGAACACCGCGGCGAGAACCGTGAGCGCCGCCTCCTCGACGTAGCGGGGCGGGAGGTCACTCGTCCGCTCGCCGATGAACGGGGCGACGAACGAGCCGAACGCCCGTGGCCGGATCTCCGGCGTCCGCGCGAGGTGGTCACGAAGCGAGGACATCTGCCTCACCTCCGTCGACCGGTGCGGGCTCGGGGGTCTGGACCTCGGACGTCTCGGGCTCATCGGGGATCGGCGTCGCGGCCGGGAGCTCGGTCGCCGCGAGCCCGGCCATCGAGGCGACGACCTGGCGGAGGGTCCGCCAGTAGCGGTCGTACTCGAAGGCGAGGGCGGCAAGCGGATCTCGTCGCGAGCGGGCCGCCCAGGCCCGGAAGCCACCGCTGAACGAGAGCGGATGGCGCCGCAGGTCCTGGTTGAAGCGACTCGCCCAGAACGCGCCGATCAGCGCGTCGACCCGCTCGCCGACCGTCGCCCCGCTGACCCGGACCGAGCCGAGACAGACGATCCCATCGTCGTTCGTGTTCGGCAGGGTCGAGCAGAGGAGCGCGTCATCGAGCGAGCGCAGGGGCGCCGTCCGGAAATAGGTCGCGAGGCCCTCGATCTGCTCCCCATAGGTCGAGACGACGAAGACGACGTACGGCAGGGCGAGTCGATGCGAGGTCGGCTCGCTGTCGTAACGTCGGCTCGCGTGGTACTCGATCGTCCGCCGCATCGGGGCCTGCTCGACGACGAAGACCGTTCGGTCGTTCGCGCCGGAGCGGACCCAGAAGCGGCAGCCGGTCGGCAGCCGCGGGCTCGCTTGAACCTGAGTGGTGGTGAGCTCGGCGAGGAGGTCGGGGAGCGCGACCTCACGGTCGATGACCTCGCTCACGAGACTCACCAGATCGCCTTCGATGCGCAGGAATGTGCGCGACTGCATGGGACGGGAGCTCCTTTCTCAGCAATCGGTCCCCCGAAGGACCCCGAGCCCGGCGTGCCGTGCGGCACCACCGGACCCGGGGATCCCCCAGGTGTGGCCGAAGCCAACGTGTCAGGCCGCCTGGCCCTTCACGCCGGCTGCCTTCTGGAACTCGATCTCGTCGCCCGGACGAACGACGTACTCGTCGTCGGTGCGGGCGCCGTTGACCGTCACGACCGCGTCGCGCGGGATGTTGAAGACCTGTTCGAGGACCTTCCAGATCCCGCGGACCGTCTTGCCGGCCAGATCGAGCTCGAGCTCGTTGACGCCGTAGATGACCTTCGTCGTCTCGGCGGCTTGCATCGTCTGCATCAGAAACCTCCAGGTGGGTCGAACGCCGCACGACAGGCGGACCGGAGGCAGACGAGCGCAGGCGCGGCACGCTGCACTCGATGCGATCGGCGAGATCGGCCCCGGTCCTGGGCGCGCAACACGTTGTCGAACGCCGGGCGGGCGCGCAGGCCGCCGGCATCTTCCGAACCCCTTCGGGGCATCACCTCCGTTCCGGCGCGGATGTCATCCGCCGCCCGAACGCAGACCTGAGTCCGATCAGGAACGAGAGAGCCGTCGGCGAGGTCGCCCGGACAGACCGAGACCGGTCGCGCCGCGCCCCGACGATGGGCGGGAGGCGACCGGTGGACGGACCGTCGAGGAGTGTTCCTCGCGACGGCCGTATCCCGGCCGGACTCCGCCAGCGCCAGGTGGCGGCACGCCTCGCGCGATCGCACGCATCAAAGTGCGCGCGATTGGCAGCGCTGTGTGGTTGGTAAGGTGCTTCAGTCGTCGCGGACCGCAGAGGATCCGAACGCCGGCGCTGGACCGATCACGGCATCTGCCGCGGGAGCTCGTGCCGGGGAGCTCGCTGCCCGTTCGACCATCGAACGTGGCGGGCGGCTGAAGCGCTCAGGTACGCATCCTCTGGCCTCAGCCACCCGATCGCAGCGTGCGCTAAGGGCAGGGTCGGGTCAATGCCAGATGTGTACGAGATTGTGTACGACCGTGGATCGGGAATGCCCGAACTGCCGCTACTGGTCTGGCTCGTCCGGATCGGCCGCCACGATGTCCTCGATCACGAACCGCTTGCCCTTCATGTGCCCCGTCACCCGGACACGGTGATTGACGAGACCTTCGACCGCGTCTTCGAGCACTACCTCGCCGTCATCCCAGCAGAAGCGCTCACGATCCTCGGTGCCGAGGACAATCCAATGCTTGTTCAGCTGGAGTCCGCGGAGCACATCGACTCGCGTGGTCTCTTTCTGCGTCGTGTCTCGTGGCGGCCGGCGGGCCTTGATGCGCCTGTCCAGAGGGCCGCGCAGGACGGGCCTTAGAACCGCAGCCACGGGTGAGTCGGTTCCTTGACGGCGAACCTCGATCTCGCTGAGGTCCTTGCCATCGGGAAGGAGGTTCCGGACCAGGCGCATGAACGCGTCCTGGTACGCGGGCGCAGGAACAGTCTGCTCGAGTTGGCTGGTGTCACCGTCCACCGTGGCCTCAAGGACACGGAAGAAGACATCTCCGACCCGCTCCGGAACCACCGCTGCGGACTCTACGAAAAGTGCCATCTGCTCCTGAGGCACCGAGAGTCGGAGCGAGAACTTGAAACTGCCGGCGGCTGGTTGGCTCATCACCAGCTCCATGCCCTCGCGGACGGACTCATCCACGGGTCCGTGCATGCGGATTGGCATGCCGGCGACGAACTCGTAGACCCTGGTCGCGTACTTCTGGATCTGGTCGATCTTCTGAGCAACGAGTGGCAGCGGCGCGGTGCCCTTGCCCACGTTCGGTCCGGCGAGCCGCCACTCGAACCAATCGGGTCCTAGGGCCCGCCCGTTGACACGTTCAAGTTGCTCGGCCCGTAGGTCTCCGAGTAGGTCCTCAAGGTCCTCACGGGCGGCCTCGTGCAGATCCGGTTCGGCCAGATACAAGTAGGCCCGCCGCAGGGCTTCGGCCGGGTCACCCGACTTGCGATAAAGCGCCACAGCGCTGACGGCGAGCACGCCTCTGGTTCGCACCCGATCTGCCGGGATCAGCCCATACGCCTCGGCTTCGGCGTTTGCCGCCTCGCGGTAGAGTCCTTGTGCGTCTTCGTGCCGGCCCTGGGCTACCGCGGCATCGGCTGCAGCCATGAGGGTTTCAGCCCGGCGGTGTACCTCGAGCGACACCTACAGCACCTTCGCGAATTGGACCCGAGCGCCGCGGAAGCCGACGACGCCAGCATAGGCCGGGAAGGCCGACTTTCCCTTCCGGGCTTGGCGGAGCTTCTCATTCAGTCGGCCCAGCATCTTGGCATCGTCGTCTAGGTCGACGCCCGACACCTCGAGACGGACGATGTCGGTGCGCTCGAGGTCCATTTCCAGATCATCGCCGACCTCGGCGTCCGAAGGGACGAGGTACCAATCGGCTCCGGTCAGCCCCTCGGAGCGCCGCAACGCGATGCGCTGGAGGTGAGCGTGAGCCGCAGCCAGGGCGATGCAGTACGCCCCGTCGCGCGTCGCCTCGTCCTTGTTGGCCAGGCCGCGTGTCTCGGCCGCAGTGGGTTCGTTCCATTCGGCATCGTATGAGTCACTCGCGGTGTCGAGGGTGACCATCACGGGTTTGGGTGATGTGTGGTGTCGATGCAGGCACACCGCCGCAGCGCTGGTGTAGTAGGTTGACTGCGCCTCGGGCACTCCAGGATGAAACCTATGGAGCTCGGCGATCTCGAGCTTGCCCGGCAAGACCGGCCCCTCCCTGCGCTGGCCGAAGTTGAAGCGCAATCATACCCAGCCCGCAGAGGCCCGCGATGCCCAGACGGCCGCTCGGCTGGACGGCCGAGATCAGCACCTAGGTGACGTCACCGGAGCACGTTATCCGTGTCCTCGCCACCACCCGACCCCAGAAGCTCGAGCCACGCATGGCTGGCGACCGGCGAGGCCGACCGGCGAGGCTGCTCGTCGGCGAGGAGCGGTCTGATCGTCGACCGCGCCGACGGACCGAACATCGGCATGAGCCGCGCATCGATTCCGCCTCTGCGAAGATCGTCCATCGTCACCACCCAGGCTGAGGCAGTTCCAGGGTCCTGGGCTCGGGCGATCCGGCGCAGCCATCTTCGTCGCGCGACGGTCGGGACGACGAACAGGACGTGCCAGCCGGACCGTCCGCCGATAGTCCGTCGATACGCTCGGAGCTTCTCGCGAATCGGTGCCAGGTGTTGCGTCGACTCGTCGATCTCGAGACAGATGACGGCCGATCCCGCTTCTCCGGACAGGACGACGACCGCGTCGGCGACCGGTCCATCTGGAAGGGCGTCGGCGACGATCGACTCGGGGAGCCAGAGTTGGACGATCGGGCGGGTGTCCGGGTCGCTCGTCCGGACGAGGGCGCAGATTGCCTCACCAGCGTCGAGCGTGTGGGCGAGGTAGCCGGGACCGCGCCACGGGCTGCGTCGGTAGCCGAGTCGGCGACGGCAGGCCGGCGACAGGCGGTAGGCGAGCGGAGCGCCACCCCGAGGACCGGCCGGTGGGAGCGTCGCGCGCTCGAGGTAGCCCCACTCCCAGAGTCGGCGGAGCCGTGCCTGCGCCA
>JAJYMP010000002.1 GCA_021786915.1 Chloroflexota bacterium | reverse complement strand
GCCTCGCGATGTTGAGCTCGACGTCACGGCAGGACTCGCCGTGGCGCAGCGTGCGCATCTCCGGCGCGTCCTCGGGCGCGAGCGGCGTGCCGTCTGCGCGCTGGGCGCCGAAGGCGAGGCCGACGGGTCGTCGGGCAAGGTCGGCCGGATCGATGCCGAGCATGACGGAGGCCCGGGCGTTGGCGGAGGTGACCCGGCCATCGGGCCCGACGATCGCCATGCCCTCGGCCATGGCGTCGAGCACGCTGCGCTGGAACGCCGCCAGCTGGGCGAGGCCGGCGGCCGCTTGGTGGCGCTCGGTCATGTCGAGCACCAGGGTCCCGATCTGCTCCCCGGGGCCGGGCATGGTGGTCAGCGTCACCAGCACGGGCACCCGTCGCCCGTCGCTGCGCAGGTATCGCTTCTCGTACGGCAGGCTCGCGCCGTGCTCGCGCACCTGCGCGATGGCCTGCTCGTCGGTGGCGAGGTCCTCCGGCACGGTCGCCTCGCGCCAGTCGAGTTCGCCCCGCTCCAGCTCCTCCCGGGTGTGGCCGGTCAGGTTGAGCCAGTAGTCGTTGGCGTCGAGGATGCGGCCCGAGGCCTCGCCCACGAGCGTCCCGATGATCCCCGCGTCCAGGAACCGCCGCAGCCGCGCGCCGGCGACGCGCACGGCCTCCTCGGCCGTCCTGCGGTCCGTGACGTCGCGGATGATGGCGGTGGCGTAGCGCTTGCCCGCGACCGTCCAGTCCGCAAGCGAGAGCTCGATCGGGAACCGGCTGCCGTCAGCCCGCAGGCCCTCCAGCTCGCTGAAGTGGCTGCGGATCGGGCCGCCCTCCCTGAGTCGAAGGGCGGCCTCGCTGTGGCCCCCGACGTAGGCATCGGGAATGAGCGAGGTCACACCCTTGCCCGCCAGGCTGCCCGGGGCGTGCCCGAACATCCGCTCGGCGCTCGGGTTCCAACCGACGATGGTCCCCTCCGCATCCATCGTGACGATCGCGTCGGCCGCCGAGTCGGTGACTGCCCGGAACCGCGCCTCGGAGTCGCGCACGGCGAGCTCAGAGCGCTTCTGATCGGTGACGTCGCGGCCAACGAAGGCCACGCCCGCCTCGAACGGGAACACCGAGAGGTCCGTCCACTGCTCGGCGCCCTCACGGCGGGTGCGCACCTCGCCGCGCCAGGACCCGCCCTGCTCCGCGACGCGGGCGACGGCCGCCCGGACCTCGTCGCCACCCGTGAACCACAGCCCGGCCGACCTCGTGCCCTGCACCAGCTCCACCGGGACGCCGCCAAGCCAGTGCTCGCGCGCGGTGCGGTTGGCGGCAAGGAACTCGGCGTCGATGAAGCGGCCGTCCGGGGCGAACAGGGGCCGGAGGACGCCGATCGCCTCGGGGTTCTCCTCGAACATCGCGCGGAACCGCGCCTCTGAGCCGCGCAGCCGGGCAGCGGCCTGGTGCTGGGCGGTGATGTCGGTGATGACGGCGAACAGGCCGCGCCTGCCGTCGGGACGCGGGATCCGGCCGCCGCGGTCGTTGACCCAGATCCAGGCCCCGTCCGCCCGCCGCATCCGGTACTCCATGTCCCAGCCGAGCGAGCCGGAGTCCCACACCCCGATGCACGCAGGCAGGTCGTCGGGATGGATGGCTGCCCGCCACTCGTCGAACTTCGCCATGCGCTCGGGCGGGTAGCCCAGGATCCGGTCCGTCTGCGGGCTGACGACGACCGGCGCGTCCTCCGCCTCCTGGTAGGAGATGATGGCGTCCACGCCTTCGACCATCCGCCGGAGCTGCTCCTCGCTCGCGCGCAGGGCCTCTGCGGCCGCGTGGCGGTCCGTGACGTCCACGATGATCCCGAAGGTCCCCTCGCCCAGGCCGTCCTCGCGCGGGATCCTCCGGCCGCGGTCCAGCACCCAGACGTCGCGCCCGTCCGGGCGACGCATCCGGTACTCGATCTCCCACTGCTCCGGACGCTCCTCCCAGAGGGCCAGGCAGCGCGGGAGGTCGTCGGGGTGCACCAGGCTGCGCCAGGCGGCGAACGAGGTGACGGTCGCCGGGTCGATGCCCAGGATCCGCTCCATCTGGGGGCTGCAGATCACCGGTGCCCCGGAGTGCTCCTGGATCGCCACGATCCCATCGAGGCTCTCGATGGTCCGCCGCTGCCGCTCCTCGCCGGCCCGGAGGGCCTCGTCAGCGTGGTGGCGCTCGGTCGCGTCGACCATGATGCCGAACATGTAGGGGCCCGACCCGGCTGGGCGGGATCCCCTCCGGCCCCGGTCCACCAGCCACGCCCAGGTCCCGTCGGCGCGCCGGACCCGGTATTCGAGCTGCCAGGCCGGGAGTTCTTGATCCCAGACCTCGAGGCACCTGCCCAGGTCATCGGGATGGACGAGCGCGCGCCACGCGGCGAAGTCGGGGACCTGCTCCGGGGTCCAGCCCAGGATCCGTTCGATCTGCGGGCTCAGCTGGAGCGGCCCGCCCGCGGAGGCCTGGAAGCCCACGATCGCCTCCACGCCCTCGACGATCTGGCGCAGGCGCTCCTCGCTGTCGGCGAGCCTCGCGTCGGCGGCGACCCGCTCCGACACGTCCACGATGACGCCGAAGGTGCCCCGGTCACCACCGTCGCCGAGATAGCGCCGACCGCGGTCGTCGACGGTGGCGTAGGTGCCGTCCACGCGCCGGATCCGGTAGTGGAGGCCCCACGAGTCCTCCTCGCCGTCCCATTGCGCCCGGCAGGCAGCCAAGTCGTCCGGGTGGACCAGCGCGTTCCACGCGGCAAACGTCGTCAGCTCCTCGGGCCGCCAGCCCAGGATCCGCTCCACCTGGGGGCTCACCGCGAGCGGCCCGTCCTCACGCGTGGTCCAGGCGATGACAGCGTCCACGGCTCCCAGCGTCTGCCGCAGTTCCTCCTGCTCCCGGAGCTCGGCCGTCGTGCGGTGGAGGTCGGTCACGTCGCGCGCGACGTGACCGAAGCCGTCCTCGCACGGCGTCACCGTGATGTCCAGGACCACCGGGCCGGGCAGCAGGCGCGACTCGCGCAGCACGTGGACGGGCTGACCGGTCTCGACCACGGTGGCGTAGAGGTCGCTGACCGATTCGCGGACTCCTGGCGCCAGCTCGAACAGGCGCTGTCCGCGAGCCCGAGCCAGGTCGACGCCGGGCAGCCACCTGCCGGTGGCCGCGTTGGCGAAGACGAGCTCGGCGTCCACGAACGTGCCGTCCGGGTCGAGCACCGGCCGGTAGATCGCGATGCTGTCCTCCGACACGTTGAGCGCAGCCGACACGGAGCGGCTGGTGTTCCGGAACGACTGTTCCAGGGCCCGCCGCTCGGTGACGTCGTGGCCGATCGCCGCGACCGCGCTGACCGTCCCGCTGGGGTCACGAAGGACGCTGTGGCTCCACGCGATCGTGCGGCGCTGGCCGCCGCGCGTCAGGAGGTCGCGCTCGTGCTGCCGAGGCGCCTCGCCGGTCCGGACGGCGGCGTCGAAGGCCTCCCGCTCGGCGGCGCGGACGTCCTCCGGGACGAAGCGGCCGAACCAGTCCTCGCCGATGACCTCGGGCGACCAGCCGGTGGCCCGAAACAGCGCCTGGTTCCCGAACGTGAGGCGCCCCTCGGGGTCCAGGCTGACCGCCAGGAGGTCGATCGACTCGAGAACTGCCAGCAGGCGGGCGTCGGTGCCGGCCGCCTCGTGGCGGTCGGTGGCATCGCGCGACACGACGAGCACGCCGTCTGCGGACGGCTGGACGTTGAACTCGATCCACCGGAGTGGACCGTCGCGGGAGCCGGCCGGAGCCTCGCAACGCTGCGGCTGGCCGGACTCGAGACAGCGTGCGACGAGGCCGTGGACGGGCGAATCGAAGACGCTCTTGCCCGGGAGCTCCTCGCGGGAGCCCCCCAGGTTCCGGGCACCCGCCTCGTTGAGGTAGCGGATGCATCCCTCGTGGTCGAGGAGGGCGACGCCCTCGATCATCCCCTCGACGAT
>JAJYMP010000774.1 GCA_021786915.1 Chloroflexota bacterium | reverse complement strand
CGAGGCCCACACCCGGACGGACCAGGCGCTGTTCGGGATCGTCCAGGGCGGGCTGGACCCCGAGCTCCGCGAGGAGTCGGCCAAGTTCATCGCCGGGCTCCCGTTCGACGGCGTCAACATCGGCGGGCTCGCGGGCGACGAGACGCCGGACCAGCGGAACACCACGCTCGAGGAGACGATCCCGTTCCTCGACGGCGACCCGCGGCCGAGGTACCTGATGGGCCTGGGCTCGCCGCTGGACCTGCTCGAGGCGGTCCACCGGGGAATCGACCTGTTCGACTCGGTGCTGCCCGCGCGCGTCGCCCGCAACGGCCAGCTGTGGATCCCGGGCGGTCGACTCAACCTGCGCAACGAGCAGTTCAAGGACGACCCGCGCCCGGTCCAGGAGGGCTGCCCGTGCCCGCTCTGCACCCGTTTCTCGCGCGCCTACCTGAGCCACCTGTTCCGGGCCAAGGAGATGCTGGCGTACCGTCTCGCGACTTGTCACAACCTGACCTTCACCCTAGACTTCATGGCCGGTGTCCGTGCTGCTTTGCGCGCCGGAACCTTTCCCGCGGAGATGCCGGAGATGCGCCGACGCGCTGTCCGGATGAGTGGCGGCGAAGGGGCCGCAAAGCCGGCGTGAAGTCCGTGTCGGTATCGTCGCTCAGCGTGGAGGCGCGCTATGGGTTCGAGGGATCGCCCCCACAAGGAAGTCAAGAAGAAGCCCAAGGAGAAGTCGGCCTCGCCGAACCTCGCGCCGCTGTCGGAGCCGCCCCAGCAGGCGGAGCTGATCAAGAAGCAGCGCAAGCCGCGGCGCGAGGACGAGTCGGAGGGCTGACCCACCGGCCGGGCGGGTTGACCCCGCTCCGTCGGGCAGGCTGAAGCCGCCAGGAGCGAGGACACGATGTCGACCGGCAGGGATCTCGAAGCACGCACCGTGGAGAAGGCGGTCGCCGAGCGCGGGCGCGCCGTGGACGCCGCCATCCTCGCGATCGAGAAGCAGTTCGGGCGCGGCTCGATCATGAAGCTCGGCTCGCGCGAGCGGCAGCAGGTCGACTTCATCCCCACGGGCTCGATCGCGCTCGACCTCGCGCTCGGCGTCGGCGGCATCCCGCGGGGGCGCATCTGCGAGGTCTTCGGGCCCGAGTCGTCGGGCAAGACCACGCTGTGCCAGCACGTCATCGCGGAGGCCCAGCGCCTTGGCGGGATCGCCGCGTTCATCGACGTGGAGCACGCGCTCGACCCCGGATACGCGCGCGCCTGCGGCGTCAACGTGGACGAGCTGCTCGTCTCGCAGCCGGACACCGGCGAGCAGGCCCTCGAGATCACCGAGACCCTGATCCGCTCCGGCGGCGTGGACATCGTCGTCGTGGACTCCGTGGCGGCCCTCGTGCCGCGGGCGGAGATCGAGGGCGAGATGGGGGACAGCTTCGTGGGCATCCAGGCCCGGCTGATGAGCCAGGCCCTGCGGAAGCTCACCGGCGCCGTCTCGCGCTCCAACACCGCGCTCGTGTTCACCAACCAGCTGCGCGAGAAGATCGGCGTCATGTTCGGCAATCCCGAGACCACGCCCGGCGGCCGCGCGCTCAAGTTCTACGCCTCGGTCCGGCTCGACATCCGCCGGGTGGAGACCATCAAGACGGGCACCGAGTCGGTGGGCAATCGGGTCCGCGTCAAGGTGGTCAAGAACAAGGTCTCGCCGCCGTTCCGCGTCGCCGAGTTCGACGTGATGTACGGCGAGGGGATCAGCAAGGAGGGCGGCCTGCTGGACGTCGGCGTCGCCATGGACGTCGTGACCAAGACGGGCGCCTGGTTCAACTTCGCCGAGACCCGCCTGGGCCAGGGTCGCGAGGCCTCCAAGGAGTTCCTGCGCAACAACGTGGACGTGGCGACCGAGATCGAGCGGCGCATCCGAGGGAAGATGAACGAAGTGACGCTCCCGGTCGAGGGGATCGAGGAAGCCGAGTAGGGCGGTCGCGTGAGCGACGAGCGGCGGGGAAACGCGCCGCGTCCCCGCAAGCCATCGCCGGCGGAACGCCGCGAGCAGCGTGCCACGTCTGACGACCCGGCCGACGTGCTTGACGCCGCGGCGCGGTTCCTCGAGGCGCGCCCGCGATCGGAGGACGAGGTCCGCCGCAAGCTGCTGCGCCTCGGCTATCGCGCGGGGATGGTCGAGGACGCGCTCGCCAAGCTGCTCACCGTCGGCTATCTGGACGACGAGGCGTTCGCGCGCGCCTGGGTGGAGTCGCGGGACCGCGCCCGGCCGCGCGGCGAGAACGCGCTCCGACGCGAGCTGGGGCAGAAGGGCGTGGAGCGCTCGCTGGTCGACGCGGTGCTCCACGACCGGCGCAAGGATGCCCGCAGCGACGAGGACGACCGTGCAACCAGCCCAGACGAGGCGGCGGCCGCGCGCCTGCTCGCGAAGAAGCTCGGGCCGATCCTTCGAGTCACTGATCCGCGCCGCCGGCTCCAGCGCGCGTACGCGCTCCTGGCACGCAACGGGTTCGCGCCTGACGTGTGCTCGACGGTGGCGAAGCGGGCCCTGGCGGCATCAGCCGAAGCAGCCGCCGACGAGCTCGGGGCTGAGGCGGACGCTTGACCGATCGGCCCGACCCGATCCCGCCCGAGGTCCTGCTCGAGGACTGCCCGCCGGCGATGGCGGCCCTGGCGCAGGGGCTCCGGGAGGTCGTGCTCGCTGCGGTGCCGGGGGCGGTGGAGCGCGTGCGTCCGGGCTGGCGGCTCATCGGCTACGACATCCCGGTCGGGAGGGGCCGGCTCGCGTTCTTCGCGTGGATCATGCCGGAGCGCGCCCACGTCCACCTCGGCTTCCCGTGGGGCGTCATGCTCCTCGACCGGGGCGGCGCGCTCGAGGGTGAGGGCGAGACGAAGCGCGCCCGCTGGCTCACCCTCAGCGAGCCTCGGGACCTGCAGGATCCGCGCCTCGCCGGCTTCGCCCGCGCAGCCGCCGACCTCGCAGCCATCGGGCGTCGTTGAGCCCGGGGCAAGGCGCGTTGCGTGGGGAGTCGTTCGAACGGGGACCATGGGTGGATCGCCGGCGATCGCAGGCGTCGCCCTTCTTGACGGCTCTGCTCGTGGGGTTCGCGGTGCGACTGATCCAGGGCAGGCGGGGCGGCAGGTAGGCGTCACGATCCTCGCGACGGGGCACGCGGCGCCGCGCCTGCCTTGACTTGGACTGGGAGTCCGAACTCCTGACGTTCGGGTGTCCGAATATGGACGCACCGTCCGAAACCACGACCAAACAAGGAGTCGGGCGCCTGGATTGAGGGCGCGAACGGGACTGCGGGTCCGAATGGCGACGGTTCCGCCCCTAGAGTTCGGACTGCGAGTCCGGGCCCGGCGAGCGACGGGGGCGGCCATGAACAGGCGCCCCGGAGGGTCCAGAGGGGGCCGGCGACGGCCTCGGCTCCATCAGCATGGCGGTCAGAACGGCTGATCTCCTGTGCGCGCGGCCGGGTGGCCTGGCGCGACCAGAAGGTCCACCGCGACCAGGGCGCCGCGACCGGACCGAACCGGCGTCGACACGTGAGAGGTTGCGTACCGGTTCCGGTCGGACGCTGTAGGCTACGCGCACCGGATCGCGGACCTGCGGGCCGCGGCCGGACGAGCCGCAGCTGTTGGGCTGAGGCCGGGTTCGAGTCGAGTGGCTCGCCGGCCCCGTGCCCAACGCGACAAGCCGACAGCTGCCGGGCCCGATCGACTCGTCAAACACCCTCGGCCCATTCACCCGGCCGCGGGGGAGGATCCGAATATGGAATGGGTTGCTGTCGCCGCGACCGCGGTGATCGCTGGCGTGGTCGGCGTTGCCGTGGGCTTCCTCGTGCGAGGCGTGTGGGCCAGCCAGACGGTCAAGGCCGCGAACGACAAGGCGGCGCGCATCGTGGCGGAGGCCCGCGCGCAGCAGAAGGACATGATCCTCGAGGCGAAGGACGAGAAGCTCCGCCTCCAGCGCGAGGCG
>JAJYMP010000582.1 GCA_021786915.1 Chloroflexota bacterium | reverse complement strand
AGATGGCCGCTAACTCACGTGGCATCCTCGGCCCGGATCCATCTCAGCCGGAGTCAGCTTTCATCTAGTTGTCGAGTTCGAGCCGGGCCCGCTCCCTCACGAGGTCCTGAGCACCGAAGGCCCCGGGCGACCTGACAGAGGCGTGACGCTAAGATCGAGGGGATCACTCGTGGGATGGTTGTGGACGGCCCTGATCCACCGGAGGGGGTCGCGACCTGGGGAGGCAGCATCCGGGGCTCGGATTGAGGCATCTGACGCGCTTGGACCGGAGGCGACCGCGTACTTCAAGGCGCACCGCACCGGCGCGGAGCTCGCGAACCTGATCGGAGAGAGCCTGCTCGTTGGTGTCATTGGCGTTGGGGCAAGCGTAACTGTCTCCAGGATTCGTGTGGAGTTCCTCGCACTCGAGGTCCGCGAACGCGGGGCTCGCGCCCTGCTTCGCTTCGGCCCCACCGAGCTGCATGAGTCATCTTCGGGTGGCAGTTCCAGAGAACCGCAGGTTGAGGTTCGCGATGATACGGGAACCAAATACGCTGTCGGCGTCATTGTCCGAAGCCGTTTCCGATTAGGTGGCGAAGTCGACGTCTACATCACGCCTACCCCTCCTGCCTCGGCGTCACGGTTTGGTTTGGCAATAACGCAGTTCGTTTCGCAGCCTAGCCCACCCTTCCCGAGTCCGTCTCCCTCGCTGCCCGCACCGCTTCCGGGTCCCTGGACGTTCGACGTCTCCCTAGAAGACGGGTAGCTGAATGGGGACGCAAGCGAGACCTGGTTTCGGATCGCGGTCCGGTCGTGAACGCTCCCGCGGATGGTGAACATCGTTGAGAAAGTGGCGGCGGCCGGAGCCTGAAAGTGCCTCGAGCCTTGCGCGCTGGCTGCGCCAATAAGAGGGGCGGGTTCGTCCGTCAACAGCACAAGAGCACACCGGCGGCCCAGCCTCCACGATGCGCAAATCGTGAGATCGACACGTTCCGGCGCGGCGCGCCGCATGCGGTCGGGCTGGTCGTGGCACGCGCCGTGGCGGCGCGAGGATCGCCTACCCCGCTGGCGTGGCACCAGCCGGCAACTGGCTGGCGCCCGGTCCTGGTATCCGTTGGAACGGCCCCACGATCATGACGGAGCCTCCCGACGGCGTAACGCACGGCGGTTCGCCACCGTAGCCAACCTCCGATCGCAGCACGCCTCCTGCAGGGAGGGTCACGACGACGCTTAGCGGCCCATCTGCCACCGTCCCGCACATGTTCCACCACTGCACCTCGACCGAGCCCAGCCCAGCAGGCGGAGGACGGAAGAGCACCGGCGCCGGCTGATGGGCCGGGAGTGTGAATGCAGACGGCGCCGCGCTCGGCATTGGATGATTGGCCACATGCAGGTCGCGCCCCGATGCATCCAAGACATCCACGCGAGGAGTCCCAACAAGCATGCAGGGTGTGTCGCTGGTGTTCCAGACGACGAACCCGCCCATCATCGACCCCGTCGCACCCTGCCAGGCGACATCACCGATCGCCAGCTGTGGGGCCGTGCAGGCGGGCGCGGAGGCAGCCGGCGACGACGTGGGCGAGGAGGCCGCGCTGGGGGCCGGGCTGACCGCCGTCGACGGCAAGGTGAGTCGCGGCAGGCTAGGACTGGCAGGCCGGACGCCCCAGTTGTGCAGGCCTGCAAGAGCAATGATCGTGCCACCGACCACGATGACCGCGGCGAGGCCCGCTGCCACGGCGCGCAAACGGCCCGTGAGCGGCGATCGCACGAGGCGCAAGTGGCTGGCCGCCGACTCGTCAGGTATGCTGGCGATGCGGAGCCGCAGGCGAGCGGGGACAGGCCCAGGAGCATCCTCGAGGAGCGCGACTCGCAGCTTCTGCTCGAACTGCTCATCCACCATCACGCACCTCCCGGCAGCCGCTCAGCCGCCTCGTAGGCGGCGCGCATTTCACGGAGTGCGTAGTGAAGACGGGACTTGACCGTCCCCTCGCGGACGCCTGTTCGCTCGGCGATCTCCGCCGGAGTGAGGTTCTCGACGAAGCGCAGCACCACGACGATGCGATGGTCGGCGTCGAGCGTCGCGGCCGCGCGGCGAAGTGCGTCGCGCTCCTCGAAGCCGCCCGATGCGTCGGAGCTCGACCAATCGGGCATCGCCGCCGCCGTCGGCAGCGGTCGGAGGCGCCGTCGCCGCATCATCGCGCGGCATTCGTTCACCACGATGCGGTCGAACCAGACATAGACCCGTGCCGGGTCACGCAGCTCACGCCAGTGACGCCAGGCCTGGAGAGCAGCCTCATGCACGGCATCCTCGGCCTCGTAGCTGTCGCGCAGCAATAGCCCGGCCAGCCGGTAGGCGCGGTCAAGGCGACTCTGGGTGAGGCGCTCGAACGCCGTCCGACGCGCGGCTTCCGCTTCCCCGGGGCTCGCGGCTAGCACGGGTGGCTCTGCCTGCAATCGCTTGCCATCGACCATGCCCTACAGATGCGCGAGAGGCCGCTCCGGTTCAATCTTCGAGCAAGGACCAAGGCGGTAGATTGCACCGGGACCGAAGAACGCCATTGTGCTGCCGTCCCGAGCCGTTTCTGGGTATGACCGAGGCAGCTCGGGACAGCTGCACCAAGAAGGACGGGCCGGCCAACGCAACCGCCCTGGCCGTTCTTCAGCTGAACGACCACTCGTGCGAGGCGAGGTTGAACGTACCACTCACGCCGTCTGTGGAGGCAAAGGAGACCACCGATCCCAGAATGGCTGTGATGCTGAGCACGCCGATGTCACGTGGACACGGATACGCTGCGTCTGCGCCGGCCGCGACGTCGGGACTCGTAGCATTCTCCACATAGGTGCCAATGACGGGCTGCACGGCGTCAGTGGGCGTGCCCGAGGCGGTCCACACGAAGTACGGGTCCCACAGCACCGCCCCGTGTTCGGAGATCGATCCGTCTCGCCACACTGACGCGGCGGCCCGCAGGATCGGGGGCCCGTCGACTCGAGCTTCGGCCGGAACCTCGGCAATCGCGGCGGCCCATGCTGGCTCCGGTAGCAAGGGGGTGCCGGACAGGCCGAGGTGGGTCACGCTCTTCGGCAACGTGGCCAATCGCGCCAGCAGCGCTGCCTCGCGTTGCTGCAGGAAGGCGGGCTTGTTGTCAGCCCAGGATCCTGCCTCGGCCCGCTCGAAGAAGATACCGACCATCAGCACACTGGCCACCGCGGCCGCAGCGACAGTGAACCAGAGGACGTGGCGCGACCGGGGAGTCGCGCCCAGCGGTTGCGTCGATGTCATGGGATGCCCCTCACTCAGAAGATCGTGACGACCGAGTCGAGGTCGTTCGAAAAGCCGTTGCTCACGAGCGCGGACTCGAGCTGGTCCCAACTCTGCTGCCACGTGTACGTGTAGTAGTTCGTGGAGCTGGCACAGGGGGATCCCCAGTAGGATCCGTTTTCCGAGGTCACGCCGGAGAACACCATCGTGCCGTACTTGCGGATGGTGCCCGCCCATTCGGTCTGCTGGCCGTTGCAGTAGATCTCGGGCAGCGGCACGGCCAAACCGATGCCCCATGAAACGTCGTAGACCTGCGCGACCGTCCACGCGGAAGAGTTCTCGGCATTCCCGTCGCTTCCGAAATCCTGCATCAGATCCTGGCTTGCGGTCCCGTTGGTGAACGCATAGAGCCAGTTCTCTGCCCCGGCACCGCACGCGTTCCAGCTGCCCGTTTGCCAGTCTTCGATGTCGTTGGCTGCCTCGACGTCGGTGTTGTACTGTGCGACGAGACCGTTCAGCACCTGAGACCAGGCGGTGCCGGCCGATGCCCAAGCGGTCGCCACACTCGTGGCGGTGCACGCGTAGTTGTAGTCGTCGTTGCTCACCCCGGCGGCGATCACCGAGGTGGCGGTGTGACCGGCCGCGTAACCATTGATGAACGCCTGGGCGACGGCCTTTACCCAAGTGTCGCTGTAGTAGACGCAGGAATCCTCACAAACG
>JAJYMP010000089.1 GCA_021786915.1 Chloroflexota bacterium | reverse complement strand
GCCCCGGTCGCGATCCCGGCGAAGAGCATGATGTCGGTCGGCTGGTTCTCCATGACCACCCGGCCCTTGTACTTTGGGTCGATCAGGGCGTCCCAGCCGTCCGGCGCCGGGCTGACGTACTTGGGGTTGTACGCGATCTGGATTGGCGACCAGCCCCAGGGATAGGCCAGGTAGCCTTCGGGCTTCGTCCAGAAGTCGAACTCGCGGGCCATCGAGTAAAGCTGCTGGGCGACCTGGAAGCTGTTGATGTCAATCGCCTCGATCAGTCCGGCGTCGTGGTACTTGGGAACCCACAGTGCGTCGCCGGACACCAGGTCGAGCTGACCGCGGACCTGGCTGAGTTTGTTGAAGCCATCGATGTTGTCGGCCAGCTCGGTGATGTTGACCGTAATGCCTGTCGACTGCTGGACCCCGGCCAGCTCGTCCTGGCTCCAGTGGTCGCTCCAGGTCAGGAAGTTCAGCGTCCCACCCTGGGGTGGCTGGTTCGTCGTCGCGCCCGTGGCGCTGCTGGTGGCTCCCGGAGCGCCGCTCGAGCTCGCTGCTGGCGCTGGCGTCGAGCCGCCGGATGAACCACAGGCCGCCAGGAATGCCCCCGCCGATGCCCCGGCGCTCAGGTGCAGGAACTGCCGCCGTGTGTGCAAGGTTGCCATCTGAGACTCCTCCTCGAGTCCGGCTGCCGGACCGTCGCCGCCCTCACCGGGCGATCACCGCCGCTTCAGCCACTTCCCACCAAACGAACACCTCCTTCTCGCTTAGCCCCTCAAGTGCTGCAGCCGTGGCCCGGTCGCCGTGCCAACGGGCGGCGACGACGTCGCCGGCCAGCGTTCGCACAGTCACCCGGGTGTGGTCGCCCATAAAGGCCACGTCGATCACCCGCCCGTGAAGTGCCGGAGACCCCGCGGGTGGCTCATCGAGCCCGACCGACAGGCACTCTGGCCGTACCATGACTGCCACCAGGCCGGATCGCGGTGCACCGGCCGGCTGCGCAGCACCGACGATCGTTCCATCGGTCAGACGCACCAGGCTGGCCTCGGTCTCGCCTTCACCGCCGACCAGCTCGCCCTCGAGCACGTTCGACTCGCCGATGAAGTCGGCCACGAACCGGTCGACTGGGCGGTAGTAGATCTCGCGGGGCGTGCCGATCTGGATGACGCGGCCGCCGCGCATCACCGCGATCCGGGTGGCCATCGAGAGCGCCTCGCCCTGGTCGTGCGTGACAAAGACGAAAGTCGTCCCGACCTGGCGGTGGATCCGGGCCAGTTCGACCTGCATCTGCTTGCGGAGCTTGAGGTCGAGCGCCCCGAGGGGCTCGTCAAGCAACAAGACCGCCGGCCGCTTGGCCAGGGCGCGGGCCAGTGCCACGCGCTGCTGCTGGCCGCCCGAGAGCTGAGCCGGCGAGCGATCGGCGTATGGTCCCAGGCCGACCAGGTCGAGGTACTCATCCACCCTGGAGCGGATCGCGTCGCGCGTCATCCCCTCCATGCGCAAGCCGAAGGCGACGTTCTCGAACACGTTGAGGTGAGGGAACAGGGCGTAGTTCTGGAAGACGGTGTTGACGTTGCGCTTGTGGGGCGGCAGATCGTTCACCCGGCTGCCCTCGATCCGGAGTTCGCCGGAGGTGAGTGGCAGGAAGCCGCCGATCAGATTGAGGGTCGTCGTCTTCCCGCAGCCTGACGGTCCCAGTAGACAGAAGAACTCGCCCGGCTGAATCTGGAGCGAAACGTGGTCCAGTGCGAGCTGGTCGCCGTACCGCTTCGTGGCGTCGACGAGCTCGATCGCCGGAGTGCCCTGGGCCTGGGCGACTGTCATTCAGTGCCCCCGCCACAACCACACGATCGACGGACGACGAGATCCATCGGCAGGCGGACATCGAGTCGGTCCGATTCGTCCTGCTCCAGCACGCGGAGCATGAGCGAGGCGGCGAGGTCGCCGATCTGCCGGTCGCGGCGGGCGAGCGCAGTCAGGGGTGGATCGAGGAACTGGCCGGCATCCCAGTCGTCGAACGAGACGATCGCGACGTCGTCGGGAACGCGGACCCCGCGCCCGCGAAGGGCCGACAGGCCACCGAGAGCCATCTGGGCGTCGGCATAGACGATCGATGGTGGACGGTCAGCGAGGTCCAGCAGCGCCTCCGTCTCCCGGGCCCCCGCTTCCAGGCTCCAGTCGCCGGCTCGCACCAGGCCCTCGTTGGTGTCCAGGCCGCCGGCCGCAACCGCGAGCCGATAGCCGGCCAATCGCTCGGCGCCCGACGTCTCGGTCTCGCAGCCCCCGACATAGCCGATCCGCCGCTGACCGTGAACGCGGACCAGGTGCTCGACCAGCAGGCGGATGCCGGTTTCGTTGGCCAGGGCGACGCTGCCCACGCCGAGTCCCGGCACGACGTTGTCGAAGAAGACGATCGGTGGTCGCCGGCGGACGCCGACCGAGCGGACCGCACTGCCACTCTGATCGGTCGTGCACAGGATGATTCCATCGACGCCCCGTGCCGCCAGTGCGCGCAGGGCGGCTGCTTCGCGCTCCGGGCGCTCTCCGGTGTCCATGAGAGCCACGTCGTAGCCCGCGGCCTCGAGCCGGTGCTGGGCGCCCTTGAGTGCATTGGCGTAGAAGGTGGAGCCCACGTCGGGCACGACGAAGCCAACGAGGCCGCTGGTTCGAAGCCGAAGTGAGCGCCCGAAGGCTGAGGGCTGGAAGTCGAGTCGGACCGCTGTGGCCAAGACTCGCTCCCGGGTGTCGGGAGCCACCGATCCGCGACCGCTGACGGAGCGGGAAGCCGTCGCGAGCGATACGCCCGCCTCGCGCGCGACGTCCGCAAGGGTAGGGTGGGCGCCTGGTTTGTGGCCCCGTTCTGAGGCGATCAACTCCCGATCCAGAGCGCTGGTTCGCGCTGCCGGCCGGGTGTGCTCGGGGACGACGGATCGAGACGCCATGATCAGCGGACTGTAAACGATTCCATCCAGTGTTTGTCAAGGGCTCAACCTATCTCCGAAGACGCTTGTTGAGTACCAACGCCCTGGGGTTGGGCGCGGCCTGGTTCTCGTGGGCTGGCTGGCTAGCAACGCAGCACAGGAGGACCCGGACGGGAGCGACCCGGACATGAGCTACGGCTTGACACGGGGCCTAGGGCTCCTTACCTTCCGCATGTAACCGTTTACACGACCTCCCGACCAGCGTGCCGGTGGTAGCGGTGTCGCAGGCCCGCCATCGACGGGTCGGCATCCTGTGAGGTGGCAGAGGGTGACTTTCGAGCGAACCCCGCGGCGGCTTTCAGGCGCCCAGATCCTCGTCGAGTACTTGGTCCGTCAGGGCGTCCCGTATGCGGTCGGGATCACTGGCCACGGTTGCTGGAGCCTGACCGACGCCTTGATCGACCGGGCCCAAGACGTTCGCACGATTCAGGTGATGCACGAGCAGGCGGCCGTCCATGTTGCCGACGGCTACTTCCGCGCCAGCGGGCGACCCCTCCTCGCCTTCACGAGCATCGGACCCGGCCAGGCGAATACCGTGGTCGGGGTGGCGACCGCATACGCCGATTCGACAGCCGTCCTGCTGATGACCGGCTCGGCCCACACATACATGCGCGGCCACGGCCTGTTCCAGGAGATCGAGCGACGCCACGTCGCGGACAACCCGCGGATCTTCGAGCCGATCGTCAAGGAGTGGTGGCAGCCCTCGCGAGTCGACGAGCTGCCGTTCGTGCTCCATCGCGCCTGGAACCAGATGCTCTCCGGACGGCCGGGACCGGTCCTGCTCGACCTGCCGATGGACATCCAGGCCGACTCGGCTGAGGTCGTGATCCCCGACCCTGATGAGCGCGAGGCCCGCCGCGGCCCGCGCCCGGCCGCGGCCGACATCGAACGGGCGGCGGCCCTGCTCGTCGGTGCCAGCCGGCCTGTGATCGTGGCTGGCGGGGGCGTCATCCTGGCCGAGGCGAGTGAGGCGCTGACGCGACTCGCCGAGCG
>JAJYMP010000759.1 GCA_021786915.1 Chloroflexota bacterium | reverse complement strand
CCCTTCTCCGCGAAGCGCCGCTGCCAGTAGGGCTCACGCCCGATGAACACCGGGATCGCGTTGATGAAGCCCACGCCCGCCGCGAGCGCCTGCTCCACGTACCACTTCGTGGCCTCCTCGCTGCCCACCGGCAGGTAGGACACGACGAGGTCGACCTTGCGCTCCTTGAGGATCCCGACGACGTCGGCCGTGGGGCCAGGCGCCTTCTCGATGACCTGCGATAGGTACTTGCCCAGGCCGTCGTGGGTCATGCCGCGGTCCACGGTCACGCCCATGTGCGGAACGTCCATGAACTTGTAGGTGTTGTTCTGGCCCGAGAAGATCGCCTCGGAGAGGTCCTTGCCGACCTTCTCCTTGTCGATGTCGAAGGCGGCCACGAACTCGACGTCGTTGATGTGGTAGTCGCCGAGCTTGACGTGCATCAGGCCCGGGATGAAGTCGTTGGCCGACGCGTTCTCGTAGTAGTAGCGGCCCTGGATCAGGCTGCTCGCGCAGTTGCCGACGCCGACGACCGCGACGCGGATCTTGTGCCCGGTCTGGGCCGTGCTCTCGCTAGGGGTCACTGGGTTCGACCTCCGAGGATGTGGATGCGTTGGGTCGGGCGCGCCCCGGCGACTAGCGCTCCGAGGCGGCGGCTTGTTGAAGCGTGACGACGATGCGCTGGATGGTTGTGACGGTGGCGAGGACCGCGATCAGCCCGAGGGCCAGCTCAAGGACGAGCGCGTTGAGCGGGTAGGCCACGGCGCCAGTCGCCGAGGTGTCCGCGGGGAGGCCCGGCAGAAGGCCGGCCAGGATCAGCCCGACGGTCAGGATGGCCAGGCGGACCTCGCGCGGTGCGAGACCCACGTTCGCCATGCCCTTGCCGGGCGCGAAGCCCAGGCTCTCCGCACGGGCGCGGGTGTAGCTGACCATGAACGACGAGAGCATCGCGGCGCCAGCCAGGATGACCGGGCGGGAGAGGCCCATGTCCATGGAGCCCCACACGATGCCGATGTAGACGACTCCCTCGCCCCACCGGTCGAAGGTGGAGTCGAGGAACGCCCCGGCCTTGCTCGCCCGGTTCGTCGCACGCGCCAGCGCGCCGTCGAACAGGTCGAACACGCCGCCGAAGACCACTAGGAGCCCCGCTGCCAGCCAGGCCTGGAGCCCGGCCGCGAGCGCGGCGATGCAGGCGATGAGGAAGCCGATGACCGTGAGCGCGTTCGGGGTCAGGCCGAGCCGGCCAAGACCGACCGCGATCGGGGTCATCAGGCCCTTCACCCTCGCCCGCAGCTCGGGTGAGATCAAGGTTCCGCTCACGAGTCCTGCCTCCCTCGGGCCGCTTGCCCGTCCAGGCCCAGCGCCCGCGACTGGCGGGCCGCGAAGGTCTCGAACGCCTCGGGCTCGATGGTATGCATGATCCCGCGCCCCACGCGGCGGGCGCTGACGAGGTGGACCTCGCGCAGCTTGCTCAGATGCCACGACACGAGCGGTTGCGACAGGCCGACGGCGTCGACCAGGTCGTTCACGGTGGCGGGCCCGTCGGCCAGCCGCCGGAGAATGCGCAGGCGGTTCGCGTCCGCGAGCACCTTGTGGACCTTGCGCAGCTCGCGAAGGTCGTCGGGTACCTCGACAACGCTTGCGATCGTGCTCCGGATCCGGGCCGGGGAAGGTGACACGCGCCTGCTGGCTCCCTGGGGTTGTTGCATCCGCCGTTACATCAACGGCAGTTGATATCAACGGGCGTTGATCCTAGGCGCCCGTCCCGGGCCTGTCAACCCTACGAATCCGGTCATGTCGACGGCCAGTGGAGTCCGGCGCCGGGCGGGCGACTCGACGCCGCCCCGAATCGCTCGTACTGCCGCCTGGCGGCGGTTATCAGAAGGGCGACGCGGCGACCATGCCCGGCGGAGGCGACGGATCCACTCGTACGGCCGTCTGGCGGCGATAGCAGCGGAGTCAGGGCGATGAGCGCCGTGTGGCGGCGATACGAGCGAGGTTCCGCCGGCCCGGCGCGATCGGCACCATCCGACCCACCCGAAGGCTTCGGCCGCCCACCGTCGCCCCCATATACTCGGACGATCGCCCGCAGGACCGCTCGTTGACGGGTTGCGGCCGTGCACCGCCTATCACCACAGCAGGGGACCCAGGATTGCCCGAGCTCTGTCTGTGTTGACCGTTGCCGCTCTCGCATTCGCCCTTGTCTGCGGGGCCAACGACGGCGCGGCCCTGGTCGCGCTCAATCTCGGTGACCGGTTCGTCAGGCCACTGGCGGCCCTCGTGACGCTGTCCGTCGTGCTCGCGCTCGGCCCCGTGCTCCTCGGCACGGACGTCGCGGCGACCTTCGTCCACCGGCTCGTGGCCTTCGAGGGCGACAGCGGCCGCTCGGCGCTGCTGGCCGCGGTGCTCGTCGCCGTGGCGGTCGTGTTCGTGCTGCAGCGCCAGGGCCTGCCCACCAGCCTCACGCTGGCACTCACCGGGGCGATCGTGGGGGTCGGCCTCGGGTCCGGGCTCGCTGTGGGTTGGGGCTCCGTGCTGCTCACGCTCGTCGCCGGGGCCCTGGCGCCCCTCGCGAGCGGGGCGATCGCGTTCGTCCTCCAGAGCCTGCTGCCGGCCCTGCCGCGCCGGGGCCCGCTTCGCGCCCGCCTGTCGATCCTGCGCGTGGGCGGCTTCCTCCTCCAGTGCCTCGCCTATGCCGCGAATGACGGCCAGAAGATGATCGCCGTGCTCTCGGTGGCCATCGCGACCACGACCGTCGAGCCGACGATCCGCCCGCAGCCGCTCGAGCTCCTCGCGATCGGGGTGCTGTTCGGGCTCGGGTCGCTCCTCGGGGTCCCGCGCTACGGAACGGCACTCGGGCGCGGGATCGCGCCCACGCGCCCTGCCCAGACCGCGATCGCAGAGATCTCCGCCGCCTTCGCGGTGTTCGGCGGTGCCGCGCTCGGCGCCCCCATCTCCATGACGCAGTCGACGACCGCGGCCCTGGTGGGCGCGGGCGCTAGCGCCGCCTATCGCCAGGTGCGCTGGGGGCAGGCCTCGCGGATCATCGTCGCCTGGGTCGTCACGCTTCCGGCCTCGGTCATCATTGCGGCGCTGTTCGCCGTCGTTGCAGGATGGGCTCGATGAGTTATTCGCTCCTCAAGGTGCTGCGCGATCTGGGCGGCGGCTCGAACCGGGTGTTCGAGCAGCTGCTGGTGGGTCATCTCGACGCGACGATCGCCGGTGCGAGGCTGGCCCGCGACGTCGTGTCCGGGATCACCTCCCGCGAGGAGGCCCGCGAGAAGATCATCGCGATCGAGCACGAGGGCGACGCCCTCCGCGCCGAGCTGCTCGCGGACCTGTCGCGGGCGCTGGTGACGCCGATCGATCGCGAGGACCTGTTCCGGATCTCGCGGCTGGTGGACGACGTGCTGGACAACCTGCGCGACTTCCTCCGCGAATGGGACCTGTTCGAGATGACGGTCGAGCCGGCGCTGGTCCCGCTGCTGGAGGCGGTGATCCTGGCCCTCGGGTCGCTGCGGGACGCCGTCCGCTCGATCGTGAACGAGCCGTCGCAGATCGGGCAGCGCGCCTCGGTGTCCAAGCGGGCCGGGGCCCAGATCCGCCGCCTGTACGAGCTCGAGCTGGCGGCCCTGTACCGGGGTGGCGAGGCGACCGTGGGGCTGCTCAAGGTGCGCGACCTCATCCGGCGGCTGGACGTCGTGGGCCTCCGGATCGGCGAGGCTGGCGACGCGCTGGCGGACGCCGCCGTGAAGCGGAGCATCTAGCGTCCCGCTCCTGAGGTCGCCCGCTGGCTGCGCGCGGGACCCTCCGCGCGGCGGCGGCTGAGTCGTGCTGGGGTCGCCGCGCGCGGCGGCGCGCGCGGACGCCGGCCCGGACCGGGGGTCCGCGGCGTGGCCCGTGCGCGCGGGGGGCGCTCCTGACCCCGACGCGACTCAGCCCGCGAGGGACCAGCGGATCGGGACGCTAGGTCCGGCGCTGGGCGCT
>JAJYMP010000041.1 GCA_021786915.1 Chloroflexota bacterium | reverse complement strand
CCGAGTCGTGCTGGGGTCGCCGCGCGCGGCGGCGTGCGCGGACGCCGGCCCGGGCCGGGGGTCCGCGGCGCGGCCCGTGCGCGCGGGTGGCGCTCCTGACCCCGACGCGACTCAGCCCGCGAGGGACCAGCGGATCGGGATGCTAGGCCTCACTGGGGTCCTGGGATGCCCCGGCGGTCGCCAGGTCCCTGGGGCCCCTGGTCCGGCTCACGGTCCACGCGGCCGACCGCTCGCCGCTCCGGCGCCCGTTGAGCCACCCGTGGCCCGTCGGCCTCGCTCACCGCGCTTCACCGGGCTCACCCGCTCGACCGGGCCTGGCCGGTGGAGCGCGAGGAGACTCGATCCAGGCGCCCGCCCAACAACTGTGAACCACCTCGTCCCCTGGAAGGGCCCCTCGCCCACGGATTCGGGACGACTTCGATCGCCGCGTTCTACACTGGCGCCCGCCTGATGGGTCCATCGCGGCCCACGAGCCGATCCGCGCCGGCGATCATCGCCACCAGGGATGGCGCCACGCGCTTCGTGTCTTCGGCGATGCTCGCGCCGGGTCGCTGGCGCGCTGGGCAGGCAGGGAGCGAGATGGACGGCGAGAACGAGATGGTGGACCCGTCAGGCGCAGCAGGGGCCGAGGAGGGCGCGGTTCCGGCTCGAGATCCGGTCTCGGGGGTCGACAAGCCCGCCGTCCCGTTCAAGCCCGACGAGTCCGAGACGGCGGTCGTGGCCGACGAAGCGGAGGAGCTGCTCGAGGACGAGCCCGAGGAGGCTGACGACCTGACCAGCGACAAGGCGCCTGCGCACGAGGGCCCGGCGCTGTCGGTGACCGGCAGGCGGGTGGCCATCGGCGTCGACATCGGCGGCAGCGGCATCAAGGCCGCGGCCGTGGACCTCGACACGGGCGAGATGCTCTCGCAGCGCCACCGCGTCCCGACGCCCCAGCCGGCGGCGCCGGCAGCGATCATCGCCTCGGTCGCGCGGCTGGTGAAGCGGATCGGCAAGGAGGTCGTGCTCGCGCCCGACACCGCCGTCGGCGTGGGCTTCCCCGGCGTCATCACCGAGGGCGTGACCCGGACCGCGGCCAATGTCGATCCCGGATGGGTCGACTTCGACGCCGATGCCGCGATGGAGCGCGTCCTCCACCGCCCGGTCCACATGATCAACGACGCGGACGCCGCGGGCGTCGCCGAGATGCGCTTCGGCGCGGGCGTCGGCCGGCGCGGCACCGTGTTCCTCATCACGCTCGGGACCGGTACCGGGTCGGCGCTGTTCTACAACGGGACGCTGGTGCCGAACCTCGAGCTGGGCCACATGGAGATCCGCGGCCGCGACGCGGAGCGGCGGTCAGCCGCAGCCGCGCGCATCCGGCGCGGGATCTCGTGGAAGGCCTGGGCGTCGGACCTCGACGAGCACCTGCTCGCCATCGAGAAGCTGTTCTGGCCGCAGCTGTTCATCATCGGCGGCGGCGTGTCGAAGCGGTCCGAGCGATTCATCCCGCGCCTGACCGTCCGGGCCGAAGTCATCCCGGCCAAGCTCCTCAACGACGCCGGCATCGTGGGCGCCGCCCTGGCCGCCGACGAGCGGGAGCACATGGCCGAGTAGGGCGCTCCTCCATGGCGGCCCGGGTCAGTGCACGAGGGAATCGTTCACGCGGATCAGGCGCTCGCCACCTTCCAGGGGGAGCTTGAGCGGGCCGAAGGGCTTGTCGTTGAACCGTATGGCTTGTCGTTGAAGAGGTAGACGAGGGTCGGCGTCCCGTAGACGTCCGTGATCCGGTTCGGTGGGCCGAGCGCCGTCAACACCCTGCTCAGCGGATCGCCTCACTGAAGCGGCCGGGAAGCCCGGCCCAGGACAACCGGAGGCGGCGGCTCGGCGACGCAGCCGCGAACGCGCGCGGCGAAGGGGTCGGCCGCGAGGCCTACGCGCGCGCCTCGATGAGCGCGAGCGCCTCGCTCGACCCCGACGCGATCACGCGCTCCCCGTCGGCGAGCGAGCGGGCCTCCGGCGGGTTCGGCTCGAAGTCGCCGTCGCCCCGCAGGATCGCGAGGACCACCGCGCCCTGCTCGCGGAGCGCGGCCACCGTCACCCCGATCAGCGGGCTGTCGGCGCTGACCTCGATGTCCTCGAGCGAGAACGTCAGGTTGCCGTGCGACAGCGCCGCGTCGATGTAGTCGGCGACGTGCGGCCGCACCGCCAGCTCGGCGATCCGGCGTCCTGCGTTCGTGTACGGCGAGACCACGCGGTTGGCACCCGCCTGGAGCAGCTTGGCCTCGGCGCCCTGCGTGTTGGCGCGCGCCACGATGAACAGCTCGGGGTTGATGGACCGCGCCGAGAGCGTGACGTACACGTTGTTCGCATCCGAGTCGATGCACGTGACCAGGCCGCGCGCCCGCTCCACGCCGGCGGCGCGCAGGGTCGCGTCGTCGGTGGCATCGCCCTCGACCACGAGGTTGCCCGCCCTGTGCGCCCGCTCGACCGACTCGCTCATGATGTCGATCACGACCAGTTGCACTCCCGTGTGCTCGAACTCGCGAGCCACCGTTGACCCGACACGGCCGTACCCGCAGACGATGAAGTGGTCCCGCAGGCCGGCCACCGCCTCGCGCATCCGCCTGACCTCCCGACGGCCGCTCGCGGCCTCGCTGATGATGGTCTCGGCCACGATCCCGATCGTGCCGAAGATGATTCCCACGCCAGCCACCGCGAGGAGCATCGTCCACAGCTGCTCGGGGAACGTGGTCAGGTCGTGGACCTCGCGATAGCCCACCGTCGTGAGCGTGATCACGACCATGAACAGGCTGTCGGTCAGCGGCCAGCCGAAGAACCCCACGTAGCCGAGCGTGCCGACCGCCGTCACGGCCGCCACGACGCCGAGCCACACGTACACGTGCCGGCCGCGGACGGCCTCCGAGACGACGCGCAGCCCGCGTTCGAGCCTCGAGACGTGCCGGGCCCTGATCGCCATGGATGCTCCTCTGTGAAGCGGCTTCGGCGATGCTAGTCCCGCGGCGGCCGCCCGCGAGGGGCCGGTCGGCAGTCGTGCGGGGTTTCGTCGGTCAGGAACGGCCCGCGACGGCCCCGGCGCCCGGCATAGAATCCCGGCCCTGGCCCACCGCGCCCGACCCCCCGGCCCCGCGACCGGCGGCGCACCGAGCACCCGAGGAGACCACGAACCCATGACCGAGTACCGGATGGTGATCGGCGGCGAGCTCGTCGCCGCGGCGGACGGCCAGACCTTCGAGGTCATCGAGCCGCACCGCGGGAGCCTCGTCGGCGTGGTCCCGTCGGGCGGCCCGCAGGACGTGGACCGGGCCGTGGCCGCGGCGCAGGCGGCGTTCGACGGCGAGTGGACGCGCATGGCGGCGTCGGACCGAGGGCGGCTGATGCTGCGGTTCGCCCAGGTGGTCCGCGACCACGAGGAGGAGCTCTCCCAGCTGGAGTCCAGGCAGATCGGCAAGCCCATCAGCGGAGCCCGCTGGGAGGTGGCCCAGGTTGCCAAGGTGCTCGAGTTCTACGCCGGGGCCACGACCAAGATCCACGGCTCGACCATCCCGGTCACCCGCCCCGGCTTCGACTTCACGCTCCGCGAGCCGATCGGCGTGGTGGGGCTGATCGTGCCCTGGAACTTCCCGATCATGATGGCCGCCTGGAAGGTGGGGCCCGCGCTGGCGGCCGGCAACACCGCGATCCTCAAGCCGGCCTCGTACTCGCCGCTGACCGCGCTCCGGCTGGGCGAGCTCGCGCTCGAGGCGGGCCTGCCCGCGGGCGTGCTCAACGTGATCACGGGCCCCGGACCGGTGGTGGGCGGCGGGCTGGCTGCGCACGGGGGGGTGGGCAAGATCGCGTTCACCGGCGAGACGACCACCGGGCAGGAGATCATGCGCACGGCGGCCGGGACGATCAAGAAGGTCAGCCTCGAGCTGGGCGGCAAGAGCCCCAATATCGTGTTCGCGGACGCGGACCTCGAGAAGTT
>JAJYMP010000047.1 GCA_021786915.1 Chloroflexota bacterium | reverse complement strand
AAGCTCTGGAACGCCACTCGCTTCGTGCTGGGCGCCCGCCCCGAGAGCATCCCCGCGGACGCACCGCGGCGCTCGCCCGACCCGGCGCGCCTGGGCCCGGCCGAGCGCTGGGTCCGCTCGCGCGCCGCGGCCACGGTGGCGGCAGTGGACCGGGCGATGGCCGACTACGCGTTCGGCGAGGTGACCCGCCTGCTGTACGAGGCCATCTGGAGCGAGTACTGCGACTGGGGGATCGAGCTCGCCAAGGTGCGCCTCGCCGACGCGTCGGTCGACGAGGCCGACCGCGAGGCGACGTGGTGGACGCTGGTCGAGGCCCTCGACACGTACCTGCGCCTGCTGCACCCGGTCATGCCGTTCATCACCGAGCGCCTGTGGGCGTCGATCCCGCACGCGGCAGACGACCCTGCGCTGCTCATCGTGGCCCGCTGGCCCGGGGTGGGGGAGCGCGACGGGGCTGCGGAGGCCGAGGTGGGCGCCCTGGTGGAGCTCGTCCGCGCCGTGCGCAACGCCCGCTCGGACGCGAAGCTCGAGCCCGCCGCCTGGCTGCCGCTCGACGTGTTCGTGGAGCCGTCGCTCGCCGGCTCGCTCGAGGTGCTGCGCCCCGCGATCGAGCGCCTCTCCCACGCGCGGCCCCTGCGCCGCCACGAGACCCGCGAGGCGCTCCACGCGACGGCGTCGGGGCTGGCCGTGATCGCCGGACCCGCGGAGGCCATCGTCGGCACCGGGGCGGCTGACGCGTCCACCGCCGAGGCCGACCGCGCGCGGCTGGAGAAGGAGCTGGCCGACGCCGAGCGGCTGTGGGATGCCGCGAAGGGCCGCCTCGCGAACGAGGCGTTCACGTCCAGGGCGCCCGCGCCGATCGTCGCGGGAGCCCGCGCCCGCGAGGCGGAGCTGGCCGAGCAGGTCGCCCGCCTCGGGGAGCGCCTCGGGCGGTCAGGTCGGGAGTGAGCGTGTGCGGTCGCTGCTAGGATGACGTCGATGTGGTCGAGTGCCATGTCAGGGAGGATTGCGTGCCGCTCGATTTCCTGAAGCGGCGCGGCGGCGAACCGGAGCCGCCCGCCAAGCCCGGCGCCAGCACGGGCTCCACCCGCATGGGGCCGCCAGAAGAGGTGGTCGCCCAAGAGTTCGCCCTCAAGCTCCACTACGCGGGCAAGAGCAGCGAAGGGGTCCGGATGCGGGCCGGTCCGCGCGCGCGCGGCGAGCTGCCCCAGATGCTGATCGGCTTCGCCAAGAGCGACGTCGAGGTGGTCGACCCGCTCCCGCTCGAGTTCTCGCAGGCGATGCCGCAGATCGCGCGCCCGTCCGAGGCGATGCAGTGGCTGCACGCGCACCACGAGCTCAGCCCGATCACCCGGCACGCGCTGGTCGTCCTGGAGTCCATCGACGCGATCGATCTCGCGTTCGACACCTTCGCGTGCGCGCTGCTCGACGGCGAGACCGACACCTCGGGCTATCCCGACTACAACGCGATCGTCGGCGGCGTGGCCTCCCACTGGGACGAGGCGACGGGCGACATGATCGTCCGCGCCGTCGTCGGCTGGGGCGGCCGCGGCGTCCGCGGCGACACCGACCGGATCGCCCAGCGGATCCTGGCCGGGATCCTCGGCAACGTGCTCGGCAGTCAGCACGCGATGGGCCTGACGGCCGTCGACCGCCCCGTCCCGGCTGCGGGTCGCGGCGGGCTGGTCTGCGCCCACTGCGGCTTCGCGTCAGGGCACGAGCGCGCGTTCTACTGTCCCAAGTGCGGCATGCGGATGCTCCGCGGCTGACCGCCCAACGAAGGCCCCCAACGATGCCCGTCTACGACTACCTCTGCACCGCCTGCGACCATCGCTCCGACATCCTCCACGGGATCAACGACCCCGCCCCCAACTTCTGTCCCTCGTGCGGGGCGGAGGGGACGATGCGCAAGCAATTCTCGGCGCCCACGATCCACTTCAAGGGCTCCGGCTGGGCGAAGAAGGACCGGGGCGGGAGCAGCGGCGGCACCAAGGCCGCCATGCACGCCGAGGCCAAGCACGACTCGCCGTCCTCGGGTTCGGGCGACTCGTCGTCCTCGTCCTCGCCCGCGTCCTCGCCCTCGTCGTCGTCGCCCTCGTCGTCGTCCTCGTCCGGCAGCCAGGACTGATCCCATGCCCTCCGCCGCCGACTGGATCACGCTCGGGGAGGCCGCCGAGCTCCTCGCCGCGTCGAACGTGCACTTCGCACCCGCGACCATCGGCGGCTGGGCGAGGTCGGGGCGCCTCTCGAGCATCAAGCTCGGCGGTCGCCGCTACGTGCGGCGGGGCGAGGTCCGGGCGTTGATCGCGGCCCCGCGGCGGGTGCCGGCCGAGCACATCCAGCCGGGGCTGTTCGAGGACCTGCCCTAAGGCCATGAGCGAAGGTGAGCCGCGCTCGGACGGGATGCGGGCCTTCGCCGAGCAGGTGGCCGGTCGGCTCGCCGGGAACCCCGGCATCGTGCACCTCCGGGACGTCATGGAGACCTACGATCGCGCGGGCGGAGGCCTCATCGCGAGCGGCCTCGCCTACGCCTCGCTGCTCGCCATCCTGCCCGGGCTCCTGCTCGGCCTAGCCGTGATGGGCTGGCTGGTGAGGAGCCCCGCCGACCAGACGCAGATCGTGACGCTCATCGCGGACGTCGTGCCGCCCTTCAAGGGCCTCGCGTCGGTGGCCTTCCAGCAGGTCACGGCGGGAGCGGTTCCCACCTCCATCCTGGCGATCATCACGCTCCTCTGGGGTGCCAGTCGCTTCTATGCGAACCTCGACACCGCACTCTCGCGGGTGTTCCTGGGCGCGCCCCGGCGCAACGCGATCGCCCAGACGCTGCGCGGCGTGGCCCTGATGGCCATCCTGGTCGTGCTGCCCGTGGCGCTGGTGGCCGCAGGGTCGCTGGCGACGTGGGCCAGCCAGAACGCTCCGGGCGGCCCCGACCTCTCGGCGCTGCTCGGGGCGGTCGTCCAGCTCGCATCGCCCGTGGGCTCCCTCCTGGCGTACGTCTTGGCAGTGGCCGTGTGCTACAGGTACGTGCCGAGCGAGCATGTCCCCTGGCACGCGCTCCGGCTGCCGGCGGCGGTGGTCGGGCTGGCGCTCGCGCTGCTCACGCAGCTCTATGCGTTCATCGCGCCGCGGTTGGTGGGCGTGGCGGCGGTCTACGGCACGTTCGTGGCCGCCATCGCGCTCTTGGCGTGGCTCTCGATCGCGTTCAACCTGCTGCTCCTCGGCGCGGCCTGGACCGACGTCCGGAAACGGGAGGGGTCATATCTCGAGGGCGCCGTCCGGCGGCTCGCGCGCGACGCCGCCAGCGACGCGGAGCGCCAGGCCGCGGACGCCGAGCGCGCAGGTCGTTCGGGCGATCGAGCCCCGCTCGGCTAGGTCAGCCCTGGCGGCTCCCGCATCGGCGGCAGAATCGCGCGTTCGCCGACAGCGGCAGGCCGCAGCCCACGCACGGCTGCGCGGTGGGCGCCGCTGACGGGGCGACGAACGCGGAGTGGTCCGCGAACGGCCCGGTCTCCAGCACCTCGCGTGCTGACGCAGCCCACAGTGCGGCGGCGTCGTTGGAGGGCATCATCCGGCGGCCGGCCAGCGTTCCGCCCTCGAGCGGGGCGCGAACGGGCCACGTGGGCCGCTGGGGCCAGACTGGAGCTGCCCCGTCGTCGGGCGCGACTGTCAGCCAGCCCGGAGCCATCGAGGGGGGCGCCGGCAGCGTCGGCGGGGCGGGGGTGGGCTCCGCCACCGGCTCGGGTGCCGCGGCAACCGGCTCCGGCTGGGGCTGGGGCTTCGGCGCGACCGCTACCGGCGCCGGCTCGGGCTCGGGCTTGGCCGCCGCCACGGGCTCGGGCTTGGCCGCCGGCTCGGGCTCGGGCTCGACTGTCGCCGGCTCGGGCTGCGGCTCGGGCTCGACTGTCGCCGGCTCGGGCTGGGCAGGCTCGACAGGCGCCGCAGGCTCGACCCTGCCAGTGGGCGCTTCCGGCTCAACCAGGGCGG
>JAJYMP010000633.1 GCA_021786915.1 Chloroflexota bacterium | reverse complement strand
CACGCACGTCGCGAACACCCGCGACGTCGGCGGGATCCGGGTCACCGGGTACGAGAGCAAGGGGCGGATCAACAAGCGGATCCGGATCGAGCTGGTGGACGAATAGTCGTCAACCTCGCAGGTTCACCAAGTGCGTTGCTTCGACGCACTCGGTTCACGTGATCGGAAGCGGCTCCGACGATGCGCGGCCGCCGCCCTTGGTCGAGTGGCACCACACGCGCCCACCCCCGCTGTTGCCCGGGCATGGCATCAGGGGCCGGGCATCGGGATGCGCGGGTCTGCTCCCCGCGCGTCCCACCCGCACATTCAGCGATCTAGACGATCACCTACAGGACGGTCGCTCTGACGCAACACTGCCTGCGGTCGGGGCGAGCGTTGCCGACGCGGGTTGCCGGTCGCTGCGCGTCGTGCGCGCCGTGACGGACCACCCGACACCCGACGCGTCCATACTGTCCGCAGGCAGCGTCCTGTTGAGCGCGAGGAGGTGGTCGCGATGCCCGAGCCGATCGATCTGCTCGCGCGCCCGGTGTACGGGATGGCGCAGGTCGACTGGAACCTCCGACTTCCACCGGGTACGGCCCGTCGTTGGATCGACGGGTACACGCGCGGGGGGAAGAAGTACCCCCCGATCGTGCGCCTTCAATCAACCGGCGACGAAATCGTGACGTGGGGTGAGTTCACGGAGACGCGGCACCTCTCGGAGTACCGTCGAGACGGTATCTCGATGGCGAAGATGCGCCCCGCAGTCGAGCGCCTTCGCGACCTGTTCAACACGCAGTACCCCCTCGCCGCCGCGAGGCCATGGTTGCAGGAGCAGGGGCGAGAGCTCGTGCTGAGCATGCAGGAGGAAGTGGGGCTGGAGAAGCATCTCCTGCTCGTCGTCGTCCGGAACAATCAACTCGCGCTCTCGCTTCAAACCCGCCAGTTCATCGACTCGGTCGACTTCGGGAGGAGCCAGTACGTCGAGCGGATGCACCCGCTGCCTGAGTTGGATCAGGTCTGGTTCGATCCGCGACGACAGTTCGGCGAGCCAGTCGTCCGGAGTGTCCCGACCTCAATCATCGCCGAGCAGGCGCGCGCGGGCGATCACCTCGACACGATCGCCGATTTGTACGAATTGACGGGCGAGGAGGTCTGGCAAGCCATCCGCTACGAGCTCCTGCGAGGTGGCGACGCACCGCAGGCCGCCTAGATGTCGCGGGACGTAGGGACACGACCCTGCGGTTCTTCGTGGACGTGACGTCAATGGGCCTCGGCAAGGCGATGGCGCTCCTGTGGCGCGATGTTGTGCACCCTGGCCACCGTCGTCTGCCACAGGTGCCGACCGGGACGCTTGACCCCGACTGGATGCCTGAGATAGCGAAGATGGGCTTGATCGTGATTGGCCGCGACAAGCGCATCCGATCGAAACCCGCCGAACTCGCCGCGTACCACGCACTGGGCCTGCAAGCGTTCTGGATCAGCGGCAAGAAGGACTTGAGCAACTGGGACAACCTAGCCCGCCTTGTGCGGCACTGGGACGCTATCGAGGACGTCATCGCTGATCGAGGTGCAGGGCCGTGGGCGTACGCCGTCAACGATGCGGAGACTACCGAGATCCGGTTGAGGGACGCGTAAGCGCGGCCCAGTAGCATTGCGGCGGGTCGCGCTCCGCGCCCGAAGGCCCGCTCCCGCCGAGGGTGCGCGTGTTCGTCCACAGGGGCGAACGTGTTGTCCACGGCGAGGATCGAAATCGTGCGGAGTTCCCGTGGGTATCCCGGTTGGCCTCGATCACATTCCGGGTCACAATCCCCCCATGCCCGTCGTGATCGCGTCACGCTCAGAACACCCGTTCGGTATCATCGTCAGATGCAACTGCTGACGCGTCCCGACACCCACGAGGACGAGGCGTTCCCGACGTTTGCGTTCGGGCGCCAGACGCTCATGCAGGCCGACTGCCTCGACTGGCTGGCGAAGGCGGACGCGAACAGCATCGCTGCAGTCGTCACGGACCCACCTTACGGGCTGGTCGAGTACACGCAGGCGGAGCAGAAGAAGCTGCGCGCCGGGCGGGGCGGCGTCTGGCGCATCCCACCGTCCTTCGATGGCGCGAAGCGCCTTCCGCTTCCCAGGTTCACGGTGCTCGACCGCGACGACCGCGAGGCGATCACCACGTTCTTCTTGGAGTGGGGCGAGGCTCTGCTGCCCATCCTCCGGCCGGGTGGACACGTTCTGATCGCTGGCAACCCGCTCGTATCACCGCTGGTGGCGAACGCGATGGAGGTTGCCGGGTATGAGCGCCGAGGTGAGATCGTCCGCCTCGTGCGCACGTTCCGCGGGGGCGACCGACCTAAGGGCGCCCATGACGAGTTCCCGATGGTCTCGACCATGCCGAGGTCGTGCTGGGAACCATGGGGGCTGTACCGGAAGCCGATCAGCGAGCGCACTGTGAGCGAGAACCTGCGCACGTGGGGCACCGGGGGCCTGCGCCGCCTGTCGGAGGAGACGCCGTTCCTCGACGTGATCGACTCGGGCACGACGCCCGACAGGGAGCGTGCTGTCGCGCCCCACCCGAGCGTCAAGCCGCAGGCGTTCCTGCGTCAGGTCGTCAAAGCGATGCTGCCGACAGGCGAAGGCACAGTGCTGGACACGTTCGCCGGGTGCGCTACCACCCTTGCCGCATGCGAGGCCGTCGGCATCGATGGGATCGGCGTCGAGGTCGATCCCATCTACTTCGACCTCGCGTCGAAGGCGATCCCGAAACTCGCCGCGCTCTAGTGCAACGCAACCGGCGGAGGCGTCGCACCCACGGACCGGCCACGCTGGTACACGATGCCCGCCGCGAGTTTGGCCCGCCCCGCGGGATTGATCGACGCCGTTGGCGTCCGGCGGCTGCCTTCCCGGCGACCTGAGTACGTCCAGTCGGCCTCGACCAGCTCGGCGAGGAGCACGCGCTCGACGGTCGTCGGCACCCGGTCGTAGACCGGAGCAGTGGTGCGATCAACCGCGATCTGGACAACCATCAGCCACCCCGTCTCTGGGCTGTGCCCCTGCCATGAGGTGGCCGACTTGCTCGTCTTGACCTCGACGCCTTCCGGCCCGTGGAGCACGGCATCGCCCGGGTACATCGCCCGGGGGATGATGTCGGGCCTCCCGCCCGGCCGAAGGTTGCGCGTCACGCCCGGCACCCCGGTTGCGTTCTCGCGGGCGACCGCGCGCACGACGAGTTCCGAGATGAGGCCCGAGAACGAGGCGGGCAGCATCAGGTCCTCGAGGCGGTCGTACCGGTGCTCGATGGATGCCGCGTTCACGGCATGGATGTAGGCGTAGATGTCGGTGATCGCGGCGAGGATGCCGGCCGCTGTCATGCCGTAGGGCAAGGTCACGGCCAGGTCAAGATCGGCAGCGTCGGCGATCGGACGCTCCAGGTAGCGCGGCGGCATGCCAGGAATCTACCCGGTCGCGATGCCTCGGAGCGTGGCGGTCCGACATGCGAGGCTGCGGGGCGAGACGCCCGGATCGACGCCTCGCCCCTACGTCGCGTCGGAGACGGGCGTCTCGACGGAGAGCGCCCGTCTCTCTGGGGGTCAGACCCGGTTGCGGGCGGGATGCTGGACCCGTCGCTCGACCTCGAGAGACGCGACGATGCACCGGTCCGCCCACCGACTTCGGCGCGCTCCCGGATCACGAGATCGATGACGGGGTGGCAGGCGCCATTGACTCCGACCAGTTCGAAATGCCCGTGCCGGGTCATGTCGCGGAGCCACGAGCCGAGGTAGTCGGCGGCATTGGGCGTCACGACGCGGCCTCTCGCTCGTGCAACGCGAGCGCCTCGTCGTCGGGCGGCAGGGCGGTCGCGACGGCCAGTTCGACCTGCGGCACGGGGTCGCGGTGCTCGGGCGCGAGCTCCTCGTCGCCGACAACCGGAACCGCCGGATCGTCCGCCTCGCGCTCGACTGAAGGCAGCCTGCGCGCGACCCCCCGGCGCGCTGCTCAGCCCGGGCCGG
>JAJYMP010000568.1 GCA_021786915.1 Chloroflexota bacterium | reverse complement strand
GCCACCCGCCTCCCGACGGGGCTGTACTTGGCGGCGTTGGAGAGCAGGTTCCGCAGCACCTGTGCGATCGCCGTCTCGTCACCGGCGACGGTCTCGAGGTCCGGGTCGACGCTGCAGTCGAAGCTGACGCCCGGCCAGCGGCTCGCCTCCTGGTGGACCGCGGCCGGGATGAGGTGCTGGAGCAGCACGGGCTGGGCGCCGATCTCGAGGCCCTCGTCGAACCTGGCCAGGACCATGAGGTCCTCGACCAGCCGGTACAGGCGGTCGGCCTCGCCGGCGATGTCGCCCAGCACCTCGGCGGCCACACCCGGGTCGAGCTCTCGCCCGCGTCGCACCAGCACGGCCGCCGCGGCGTAGATGGTCGTCACCGGCGTCCGCAGCTCATGGGACAGCAGCCCCAGGAACGCCTCGCGCAGCGCCTGGCCCCGCCGGAAGGCGGTCACGTCACGGCAGGCGATGACCACCGACGGCGATCCGATCGCCGACGAGAGCGCGACGGGGTAGCTCGCGAATTCGACCCAGGCGTTGGGCCGGTTGCGCAGCCGCAGTTCCTCGGGCTGGCTGGACAGTGCCCTGGGCCTCTGGCCGGAACTGTCGATCAGGCCGGCGTACAGCTCCTCGAGCGTGGTCACCGGACCGCCGAGGAGGCGCTCCGCCGCGCTGTTGGACGCCCGGATCAGGCCGCTCGAGTCGGCGAGCAGGAACCCCTCCTCGACCGCCCCCAGGACCGCCGCCAGCTCCGCGGCACGTCGCCGCTCTAGTTCGGCCAAGCCCTCGACCTGCCGGTGGAGGCGGGCGGCCTCGAGCGCACGGCCGGCGCGCCGACCCAGCTCCTCGCCCACGGCCAGCTCGGAGGGGTCGAAGGACTGGTCGGAGCAGCGGATGAAGGTCAGGACGCCGCTGGTGGCCCCATGGATGGTCACGGGGAGCAGCAGCAGCCACGCCGGCGCGATCCGCCTGAGGGCGGCCTTGACGTCGGGGCTCTGGTTGAGCCTGGCGATGACTTCGTCGTCGAGGCGGAACGTTGCCGCCCGCCCCGCCTGGAGTGGCTCGACGCCCTGGCCCATGTGGCCGAGCGTGACCTGGTGTCGTTCCAGCAGCCCGGCCAGTTCGCTCAACTCGGTGTCGCCGCTCGCCGTCACGCGCCGCGCCCCCCGGCTCTCCTCGATGTCGAGGATCCCGAGTTCGCCGAGCTGCGGGATGCCGAGGCGCGGCAGGACGCTCAGGAGCGGCTCGTAGTCGAGCGTCGCGCCCAGCTTCGCGCCAGCGTCCGCGAGGATGTTGAGATGGCTCATCGCGGCCTCGGCACGGCGGAGGGCGCTGATCTCGGCTGCGAACATCCGGTGCCGCTCCAGGGCGGCGGTGCCTGCCCGGCCCAGTGCCGCGATGAACGCCTGGCGGTCGGGAGCCAGCTGATGCGGCTGGCCCCAGTGGAAGGAGAGCACGCCCGGCCCGGCCGGCAGCTCGATTGGCACCGCTGCCACGGCGGGGCGAGCCGGCGACCCCCGGCTCGCCCGCCCCTCGTCGAACAGCGGCTGCCCGGTTCGGGCAACCTCGACGAGCGTGGCCTCGACGACAGCGGGTGCTCTCGACATACGGGGCGCAGGGTCGCCCGAGAAGCCCACGAGCGAGGCCACTTCCCGGGCCACGGTGCGATCGGATTCGTCCAGGAGGGCGATCGCGCACCGGTCGGTCTCGAGCGCGACGCTCGAGCGGACAAGCAGGACGTCGACGATCTGATCCACTGTCGCCGCGTCGGCGAGGTCGACCGCGAGCGTCTGGAGCGCCTCGAGGCGCCGCGCTGCCACCTCTGCCCGTTCGAGGATCTCCCCTGCCTGTCGACTGGCGTCGCGCGCACGCTCTTCCGCACGCGCCCGGAGCGCTGCGATGCCGTCGATCAGCAGCCCCGCCCCCGCCAGCATCACGAGGTGGAGGAGGCCGGGCAGGCTGTCGACGGTGAACTCGCCGTAGGGCGCCATGAGCATGACCCCATCGACGCCGACGGCGAGCGCCGTGGACAGGACGCCCGGGACGGGACCGCCGAACCAGGCCACGATCACGATCGCGGCGACCAGCGGCAGTGCCGTCCGACCGCCGAGCACGGGCATGAGATCGAGCGTGACCAGCCCCGCCGCAAGCGGGGCGAGGACCGTCAACAGGGCATTCAGGGTCATCCGCAGGGCGTGGCGGTGGCGGCCGACCCACCTGGTGTCACGGTTCCGCAAGGAGTCCGCAGACCTGAGCGATGGCGCCGCTGTGAGCCGGGCTAGACGATTCACGATCCAACCAGCAGATGAGCCGAGGGTCCGATGCAGCCTGAGCGAATAGCGCGAACCGAGCAGCGATCTCGTCGCTGGTTCCGGGCTGCTTCTGGCCGAGCTGATCCCGTCCCGGCCGTCGACGAGCGCTCGATGCGCGCGCTCGAGTTCCTCATCGCCGGCCTCGTGCTGGTCGTGGCGGCCCTGCTCTCGCTCGTCCAGCCGCCCGACGGGCAGTCCCTCAGGGTCGGCGAGGTGCTCGTCCTGGGCAGCGTCCTCTTCGTGGTCGCGCTCGTGTCGCTCGTCCGGTAGCCCCTTGGGCGTGGCGATGCCGGCGTTGGCCATGACGCGGGCACGGATCCGCATTGGCGCAGTCCTCGGTGGAGGGCTGCCGACCCTTCCTGGTGGGCAGACACCCCGCTGATGGGGGAGACGCGGCGAGGATCGCCCGGCACGCCTCGCGGCCCCCTTCCGATTGCTGCCCCGAGCGTTACGGGAGCCTTGCGGCCGACCCCTCATCCGGTGCCCAGCCCACCTCGCCCCGCGGATCCTCGTCCGCAGGCCCCTCGTCCGCCGATCCGGCCGCCGATGGGCCATGAGCCGAGTTGGCCAGCCCAGCGCGAGCGAGCGTCCGGGACGCCGCCACGCGCAACTGGGGGCGGCCCGCGCGCGGGCCGCCGGAGCCCTCCCCGGTGACCAGCCGGAGCATCAGCGACTCGTAGGCGTCGACCATCCGGTCCGCGCTGAAGCGGTCGATGGCGGACGCGCGGACCGCCTCCCGGTCCAGCTCGGCAACGCGGTCCACCAGGCTCGCGAGGTGCCGCACGTCATCGCCGAAGAACCCGTCGACGCCCTCCCGGAGGATCTCGGGCAGACCGCCCACGCGGCGCGCCAGGACCGGCGTGCCGCAGGCCAGCGACTCGATGGCGACGAGGCCGAACGGCTCCGGCCAGGCGCTGGGCATGATCGTCGCGTAGCTCGAGGCGACCACCTGGTCGCGCTCCGCGCCGGTCAGCTCGCCCAGGAACTCCACGCTGTCGCCGGCGGCTGCGAGGGCCGGCTCGAACACGTCGCGGTAGTACGCCGCCTCGCTCTCGTGGGTGCCCACCTTGGCGATGATCCGAAGGGGCCTGCCGGACAGCTGGGCGACCTCGATGGCGTCGAGGATCCCCTTCTCCGGGGCCACGCGGCCGACGAACACCAGCGAGTCGTCGCGCCGGCGCTCGAACGGCGCGCCGTCGAGGGTCAGCCCGTTGTGGATGATCGCCGCCCAGTCGGCCTCGGGCCGGGTCGCCGCCTGGTGGGCGCTGATCGCGACGAGGTGGGCAGCCGAGCCGCGCATGGCGAGGCCGATCGCCTTGTGGTCGATGCGCCCGTGGAACGTGGCGATCACGGGCACCGGGCAGGCGGGGGCGACGAGAAGCGTGAGCAGGTCGAGGTGGCCGTGGATGACGTCGAACTCGCCGCGCAGGGAGCGCTCGATCGCCATCGTGGCCGTGGCAACCTTCCAGGGCTCGCTGTCGGCCTTGCCGCTCGGGCGGAGCGCGTCGGGCACCGTGACGACGCGAGCGCCGCCCACGGTCGAGTCGCCGGAGCAGAACGTGGTCACGTGGTGGCCGCGCCGCAGCAGTCCCTCGGCGAGCTCCGCGATGATGCGCTCGGTGCCGCCGTAGCCAGGCGGCGGGACGGGTTCGGACGGGGGCGCGAGGAGGGCGATTCGCAGGGAGATCGG
>JAJYMP010000615.1 GCA_021786915.1 Chloroflexota bacterium | reverse complement strand
GAACCAGCCGAGGAAGTCGTAGGCCATCGTCGTGAGGCCGCCGGCGAAGGTCGTGACCCCGCCCCCGTGCTCGCCGATGTTGCCCGTCAGCGCGGACAGGGTGAGGAGCGCCTGGTACGTGAGGTCCCCGTGGTACCAGTGCGAGAGGCCCCAGCCGCACTTGACGGCCGTGGGCTTGGTCTCGGCGAAGATCTTCGCCACCTCGACGACCTGGCTCGCAGGGACGTCTGTGAGCTCCTGGACCTTCTCGGGGGTGAACTTCGCCATCGCGTCGGCGAGGACCTGCAGCGCCGTCCGGCACTGCTTGCCCCCGGCGGGGTGCGTCCCGAGCAGGGCCGCCTTGCCGAGGGCCGCGTCGTCGATGCGCCGTGCCTGGCTGGACGCCTCGTCCCAGACGAGGTACGCGCCCTTGTCGTCCGCCTTGGCCGACGGGTCCCGCGCGAACAGCTTCGTGTCCGGGTCCACGAGGAACGGGGCGACCGAGTAGCTGCGGACGTACGTCTTGTCGAACAGGCTGTTCGTGATGACGTAGTTGATCATCCCGTCGATCAGCGCGGTGTCGGTCCCGGGCCGGATCGGGACCCAGACGTCGGCCGCCGCGGCCGTCGGCGTGAAGCGGGGGTCCAGCACCACGAGCTTGGTCCCGTTCGCCTTGGCGTCCATGACCGTGCGCCAGTCGGGGACCGAGGTCTCGGCGATGTTGTTGGACCAGAGGAAGATCGCTTTGGCGTTGAGCATGTCGGTGAACTCGTGGCCGTCGAAGAAGCCGCCGAGGTTCGCCGGGTTCGTGACGTCGACGAGGACGTAGTTGAAGCCCGCGGGCGTCGAGGAGTCGCCCTCGTTGTCGCCGACGAAGTCGCCGCCCGAGGCGCCGATCGCGCTCGCGAGTCGGAAGCCCGCGCCGATGACGCCCTCGATGATCGCCATGCTGCCGGTGTACGGGGCGATCCAGACCGCGGGCTTGCCGTACTTGTCCTGGACCGCCTTGAACTGCGAGGCGATCGTCGAGATGGCCTCGTCCCAGGAGATCTGCTCCCACTGCCCCGAGCCCCGGTCGCCCGCCCGCTTGTAGGGGTACTTGATGCGGTCCTGGCTGTACAGGTTCTGGATCTGGGACACGCCGCGCAGGCAGATGCGGTTTGCGTAGTCGACGCCGTCCGCCTGGGCGGGCGCGCCGTCGATGCGGGTCTTGTCGAACGCCCCGCCCTCGATCAGCGTCACCTGGCCGTCCCGGACGTGCACGTCTAGGCCGCACGCTCCGTCGCAGTTGTTCGAGTGGCCGGTCCGGACGATGGTCTCGGGGGACGGCGTCGCCGCCGCGGCGGCGCCGGCGGGCTGGAGGCCGCGGATGACCGGCGGGGCGATCCCGAGGGTCTCAGCGGCGACGGCAGCTCCGGCGGCCGCCGCCGAGCCGCGCAGGAATGTCCGCCGCGTCACGCGGCGGCGCGGCAGCTCCGTGATGGCCTCGGCCAGGTCCCGCGGCTCACCGGCATCAACATCCGTCATGCAGCATCCTCCTGCGCCCGCCGGCATGGTCGGCCGAGTGGCGTCGTGGGCAGGACACCACCACGAGCGCACGCCCATCAGGGACTCTCGTCGCGTCCTACCGGGACGGCCGGATAGCCGAAGGTCACGCCCGGGTCGCTGGCACGGGCGTGGCGCTGTCACACGGGCAGGTTGCCTCCCGCCCTGAGCAGCGGCCCGACCTCCCCACGGCCCTCCGCGCCGAGCTTCGCGAGGAGCCGGCTGACGTGGGCCTTCACGGTGGGCACGGGCAGGCCGAGGCGGGCAGCGATCTCCACGTTGGTGAGGCCCTCGGCGACCAGGCCCGCGAGTCGTCGCTCGTCCGGCGTGAGGTGCTCGGCGCGGACATCGCCCGCGTTCGCCAGGTGGCGCAGGACCTCGGCGTCGACGACGCTCTCGGACCGGCCGCCTTTCACCGCCTGGATCAGGCTCTCGGCGCTCGACTGCTTGAGCACGTATCCGGCGGCGCCGGCCCGGATCGCGGCGGCGGCACTGACCGGGTCTGGATAGCCGGTCAGCACGATCACCCGGGTGCCCGGGTGACGGCCGACGATCTCGTGGCAGGCGCTGATCCCGCTGCCCGTGCCGAGGCGGCTGTCCATCACGACGACGTCGGGCTCGAGGCTGTCGGCGAGCGCCACTGCGGCGGCCGCGGACTCGGCCCCGCCCACGACCTCGACACTCGGCACAGTTTCGAAAAGGGCGCGCAGGCCCTCCCGGACGATCTCGTGGTCGTCCACGATCAGGAGCCTGATGCGCGGGCTCACGAGCCGCCTCCGGAGGCGAGCCGGCCGGACATCGGGACGCTCGCGCGGACGGTGGTGCCGCTGCCCGGGCGGCTGTAGACGTCGAGGTCGCCGCCGAGCGCGCCCGCGCGGCTGGCCATGTTCGCGAGGCCGTGCCCGCCGGGCCTGGCGGCCCCAGTGTCGAACCCGCAGCCGTTGTCCTCGACCACCAGCCGCGCCGTCTGGTCCGCGGTGTCGAGGTCCACGCCGATGGCAACCCGCCGGGCACCCGAGTGCCGCACCGCATTGGACACGGCCTCGTTGGCGATCCTCAGGAGCTCTCGGCGGACGTCGGCGCTCGGCCGGGCGAGGTCCCCGGCCGTGACCTCCGTCGACACGTCCAGGCCCGCCAGCGACGCGCCCGCAGCGATCGCGTCAAGGCCCGCGCCGAGGTCCTCGACGGCGTCGTCGGCGTGCTCGAGCTCGCCGACGTAGTCCCGGGCCTCGGCGATCACCCGGTCGATGCGGTCCACCCACCCGAGCATCGCGGCGCGCCCGCGGGCCGGGATCTCCCGTCGCTCGGCCTGCGCACGGATGGCGAGGCCGGTGCCGTACAGGGACTGGATCAGGCCGTCGTGCAGCTCGCGCGCGATCCGGAGCCGCTCGCTCCGGGCGTCGACGACGAGGCCCGCGCGCGCGTCGCTGAACGGCCGGCCGGCGCCTCCCTGGTCGCCGAGGAGCGCGGCGATGGCCCCGACGGCCGCCAGGTAGGCGTCGAGCCCGACCCCGGCAACGAAGCCGGTGCCGGGGTCGGCGTCCGAGGCATCGAGGAGCGCGACCACCCCGCGGCCGCCCTCGGGTCCGGGCACGTCGGACACGGCGAGGATCCCCCGGTCTGGGCGCGGCTCGAAACCCGTGATCCGCAGGACGGGGCGAACGGCCGGCGGTCGCGCCGCCGCGTGGATGGCCCGGTCGAGGACGTCCGGGAAGCCCCACCGCCGGCCGTCCACGGCCGACTCCAAGGGCCGTCCCGCCCCGTCCCAGATCACCACGGCCGCGCCGTCCGACCCTCCGAGCGCCGCCACCGCGACCGACGCCTCGACGGCGAGCCCCGCGAGGCTGGCGGACGCACCCGCCCTGCGGATGGCGGTCGCGAGGGAGGCGGCCCGTGTCGCGTCAGGCTGGTGCTCCCGGGACGGGGCGGCGCGGCTCATCGGCCGCCCTGCCGAGGCACGGGGCCGGAGGATGCGGCGGGCGACGCTCGGCACTCTCCGGCGGCGGGTGTACGGGCCAAGTTCAGCCTCCTGGCTGCTCCCAGCCGCGGCGTGGCGTGCGGACACCGGGGCGCACGTCGCGGGTTCGGTAGACGACGTAGGGCCGGGCAACGTACCCGAGGGGCACGCTGAAGACGTGGACCAGACGCGTGAATGGCCACATCGCGAACAGGGCGAGCGCCGCCAGCGCATGGGCCTGGAAGGTCGGCGGCGCGGCGGCCATCAGGTCCGCCTGCGGCTGGAACAGCAGGATGCTCCGGACCCAGACGGCGACGTCGGCGCGGTAGTCGTGGCCGATGCCGAGCGCGTTGAGACCCACTGTGTTCACGAGCCCGATCGCGATGACGAGGCCGAGCACGACGTACATCGCCTTGTCGACCGGGGTGGTGACCTGGAGGATGGAGCGGGTGAGCCGCCGCCGGGCCACGAGCATGGCGAGGCCGGCGGCCGCCGCGATCCCCGCGACCG
>JAJYMP010000486.1 GCA_021786915.1 Chloroflexota bacterium | reverse complement strand
CGTACTCCAGAGCCTCCTCGGCCTCGTCCTCGAGCTCCAGACGCCGGCGCCCGGTCATCGGCGGCTCGGAGCGTGACGGCCGGCTCTCGCCGGGCGTGGCGCGCGGCCCGGCCGTGGCTGGACTGGCGCCCCCGGGAGCTCCCGGGGGCGCGCCAGCCGGGTTGGTGGGGCTCAACTCGCACTGCCACTCAGGGCGAGCTTCCTGAGCTCGCGCCGCGTGGACGTCGAGGCCGGCTCGGGCACCGGGTTGTACACGTTGACCTCGATCGGCCTGCCAGCCGGCGTTGGCGCGGCCTGCGCGCCGACGATCGCCATCGACTGGCTGTGCGTGAAGATCCAGCGGTCCTCGGCCGGCACCGACAGCTCCGGCCCCTCCTCGCCGAACCAGGAGGGCTCGCCCGCCCTCGCCAGGCCGCCGGCGGCGTGGTGCCCGCTCGACCCGCCGGCTCCGCCGACCGCGGTGTCCGCGTACTTCGCCGGGTTCTTGGCGATGTCGGCGATCACGCCCGCGAGCACCTCGGCGACCTTCTTCTTGAGCGCCGCGGCGAACGCGTCCCCGGCGTTGGCCCCGGCCTCGCCGGCCGGGATCCGCGCCTTGTCCAGCTCCTCGACAACGGCTCGCTTGGCCTCCAGCGACGCTTTCCGGACGGTCGGGTTCTTGCTGTGGATCCCCTTGCCGAGCTCCTGCATCGCCCGCTTGCCGGCGGGTCCGCCGGCGAGGGCGAGCTGCTTGAGCCGGTCGGTGTGCTCCTTCAGCGTGGCGAGCGCCTGGGCGCGGACGTCGGGCCGGCCGTCCTTGAGGCCCCTCGCCAGCTCCCTGCTCGTCAGCTGACCCCCCAGGAGCGCCGCCTCCTTGAGCGGCGACATCGAGATCTTGAGCATCTCCTTGAGCGTGTCGAAGGCGTCGAGCGGCCGCTTGCGGGCGTCGGTGATGCCCTGGGCCATCGCGAGCATCCCGTCGGCGCCCGCGACGCGGCCCGCCCGCACGACGCCGGCCATGGACGTGCCGAAGAACGCGACGATGCTGTCGACCTTGCCGTCCCAGATCGGCTGCGTCTTCGCGGCTCCCGCGGCCAGGCCCACCGGGACCGCGGCGCCGGCCCCCGCGGCGCTGTCGCGGATGGCCTTCATCTCCGTCGCGCCGAAGGCGTCGCCGGCTGACTGCCCGGCATCCGCCATCGCGGCGTCCAGCGCCTTGAGGCCCTGCGCTGCGAACGCGACCTCGGAGGTGCTCGGCCCGCCGAACAGGCTCGGCCCCCTCGAGAGGACCGCCTGGAGCTTCGCGCGGAGCGCCGCCATCTGCTCGACCGACCTGGACGCGATCGCGCGCTGGATCTCGTCGACCTCGGAGGCGGCGTTGCCCGCGGCGTCGGCCCCGCCCTTCACGACGAGCACGACCGGCACGGCGAACGCGCCGGCCGTCGCGAGCGTCGCCAACCGGGCGCCGAACCCGGCGGCCGTGGCCGCGGCCATCTCGCCGCCCGCCGCGGTCCCGACGGCCCCAGCGGCCGTCGCGACCTCGGGGGTCTGGGACGCGACCGCGCCGGCGACCGCGGGACCGGCGGCGGCGACGGCCGCCGCCTGGGCAGTGCCCTCGGCCGCGCCGGCGACCGCCCCCGAGGCTGCCGCGGCGGCGGCGGCGGGCGCGGTCGAGAGGCCGATCGCCTGCAGGAGCGCCGGGACCAGGCGCTTGCCGACCTGGCCGGCGATGCCCCCGATCGCGCCGCCCACCAGCTTCGCCGGCGAGATGCCGAACAGCTGGCCGCCCTGGTTGAGCGCCAGGAGCGCGGGCCCGACGCCCTGGAGCCTCTCGCCGATGCCGAGGGCCATCGTCGTGACGGTCGCGAAGACCTTGCGGCCGGTCGCCGCGATGCCCGAGTCCATCCGCCTGAACGCCGTGTCGACGGTGCCGGCGCTTTGGCCCATCGCCGTCAGGTTGGAGGCGAACGTGTCGGACTGCGCGCCGGTCAGGGCGAGCGTGGCGGTCACGGCCTCCGCCGACCCGAGCATCTGCTGGAGCGCCTGCGAGCTGCCGCCGGTCGTCTTGACGAGGCCGTCCAGCGTGCCCTTGAGGCCGAGCGACTTGATCGCCTGCTCGCTGGTCGCGAAGCCCATCTCCTGGAGCGTCTTGGTCAGCTGCGGGTTCTGCGTGATGAGGGCCGTGAGGACGGCCTTCTGCTGGGTCATGACCTCGGAGGTGTTGCCGGTCACGCCGAACAGCGACGCCGACGCGGCGGCGAGCTCCTCCTGGCTGACCCCGAGGGCATTGGCCAGCGGGACCGCCTGCCCGTAGGACGCGGCGAGCTCGGGGATCGTCGTCTGGCCGAGCTTGACCATGAGCTGCGCGAGGTCGGCGGCCTTCTGCTGCGCCGCCAGGCTCGTGTCGCCGAAGCCCTTGGTCACGGCCGTGAGCAGGAGGACCTCGTCCTTGGTCTGGGCGACGCCGGACGTCGCGCCCTTGTTCGCGATGCGCAGGAAGTCGAAGACGTTCTCCTTGGGCACGCCCGCCGAGATCGCCTGGTACAGCGCCGGGATGACCTCGTCGGGCAGGCGGCCCGTCTCCCTCGAGAACGCCTTCACGTCGTCGGTCATCTTGGCCATCTCGGGCCCGGTGATGTCCGGCAGCAGCGTGAAGACCTCGTTCATCCTCTGCTGGAACGCGCCGAACGCCTCGACGCTGCCCCCGATGAACGAGCCGAGCAGGGCCGAGCCGACGGTCACGGCCTTGCCGATCCCGTCCCGGATCGGGCCGGTCAGGGCGTCGCCCAGGCGGCTGCCGCCGGCGGACCTGCCCATGGCGTCGACGAGCCGCGTGCCGGCCCTCGCGCCGGCCTTGTCGGCCTGGTCGCCGACGCCTGCCATGCCGCGGCTGAGGTCGCGGTTGAAGCCCGCCCAGTCCGGGTGGAGGGCGATGAGGGCGTCGGCGATCGTCATGCCGGCCATGGCGCTACTCCGACGCGGGCGCTTCGGGCGCCGTCGCCGGCGCGGGTGCCTCCGGCCGCCGCATGGCGGACAGGAGGCCGCTGAGGACCAGCGAGCGGGACTCGTCGCCGAAGGTCGAGCGGACGTCCTCGAGCCAGGCGAACTCGGCGGACGCGACGACCTTGGCCGCGTCCCAGACCTCGCCCGCCGTCGCGTGCTTGCGGATCCACTCGGCGCTGCCGGCGGTGGAGTCGACGTCGTACGAGACCAGCGTGTCGACGAGCCAGCGCTGCACCTGCAGCTCGAGGTCGAGGCCGACCTCGGAGGACAGCAGGGCCATGGCCGTCTCGCCGGTCCTGGCCTTCCACGCCTCCGACTCCTCGATCGTCAGCGGCCGCAGGTCCTTCTCGACGCCGCCCAGGGTGATCTTCACGGAATGCTCCTCTCGCTCTGCGCCCGGCTCACAGGAGGCCGGACCACTTCGACGCGGACCGCTTGGCGACCGGGGCCGCCTCGGCCTGGATCGCGGCGCCCACCCGCATGACCAGGGCCGCCTTGAACTCGTCGGCCGCGTTGGCGATCGCCGCCAGGCGGCCGATCGTGTCGAGGCCCGCCTCCGCGGCCGCCTCGGGCGACAGCGCGGCGTCGATCACGGCGCCCAGGCTCGCGAGGGCCTCGGGGAGCCAGTCGCGCAGCTCGGCCGAGGCCTGCAGCGCGTCGAACGTGGCCACGTCCTTGCGGATGCGGTACGGGGCGGCGCCGCCGTCGCGCTTCAGGATCGCAAAGCGCCTCCCGCTGGCCCCGCGGTCCACCAGGGACACCTTGCTGATGACCATGTCGGTCAGGCGGGTGCTCACAGCACGCCCGCCCAGCGCGACCGGCGCGCGCCCTTGCGGACCGCGTTCTCGGCCTCGATCTCGGCGAGCATCTGCCGGGGCGTCATGCCGGACTTGCGAACGGGGACGCTGGCGCGGAGGCCCAGCTGGAACTCGCGCTTGGCGATGTGCTGGTGGAGATCGTAGAGCTGCTCGACGAGCGCCCCCAGCTGCTCCTGGGTGGGGCGCGTCGTCGCCCCGCCCC
>JAJYMP010000291.1 GCA_021786915.1 Chloroflexota bacterium | reverse complement strand
CTGCGCCGCCCTCGAGGCCGGGTTCGACGAGGTCGACGCCGTGGGCTCGCTGCGAGTCCTACGCGCCCGTTAGCGGACAGCCCGGCTCGGCGTAGTCGGCGACGCTCGCGAGCACCCGCGCGTCGTGGCGGAACATGCCCGACGCGCCCGAGGACGACGTGAGCGCGTCCGCCGCCAGCAGCACCGCGGCCACCGTATAGCTCGTCACCTCGCGGTCGGGGAACGTGACGTGCTCGGGGTAGGCGAGGCCCGTCCAGTAGGCCCCGTCGTCGCGGCGGTGCCGGCTCGTCTGCTCGAAGAGCTCGAGCGCCTCGCCGGTCAGGCCACTGGCGTCGAGGGCCAGCACGCACTCGGCGGTCTCGGCGGCCGTCACCCAGTCGTTAGTCGACACGCAGCGCACCCCGTGACCGGCCATGACGTGGCGCTCCCACCCGTCGCGGATGCGCCGCTCGCCGGCGTCGCCGGCCAGCGCCCCGCTGATAACGGGGTAGTACCAGTCCATGGCGAACTCGTTCTTCGGCGCGAAGGCCCCCGGGTGGTGCGCGACCGCGTGCCCGAGGCGCCCGGCCGCCTGGGCCCACGCGGTCGCGTCGCGGTCCAGGCGCGTAGCCAGGGTGATGGCGCAGCGCAGCGCGTGGTAGATCGACGACGAACCCGTCAGGAGCGCGTAGCCCTCGGGCCGCCCCGCGGCGTCGATCGACCACCGGATCGTGCCGTCGTCGAGCTGCCAGCGCAGCACGAAGTCGATCGCGCGCGCGACGACGCCAAAGAGCGACGCGACGAAGTCGACGTCGTCGGTGACGAGCAGGTAGTGGCACAGGCCCGTCGCGACGTAGGCGCAGACGTTGGTGTCCAGGCGCGCGTCGAGCACGTCGGCGCCGCGGTAGTAGTTGAACCAGCTCCCGTCGCCGAGCTGGGTGGCCGCGAGCCACCGGTAGGCAGCGCGGGCCTCGTCGAGGCGGCCGCGGGCCGGAGCGGCGGCTATCGGTTGGCCCGGGACCCCGCGAGCGTGTCGCTGCTCGAGGTCATCGAGGCGGTCGAGGGCGATTCGCGCCGCCAGTCGTGCGTGCTCCGCGGGGGCCCGTGCGGCAAGGACGGCTTCTGCGACGTGCACGGCGTGTTCTTCGCGGGGCAGGAGGCGCTGCTCCGCACCCTGGAGGCCGCCACGCTGGCCGAGCTCGCGCAGCGGATGGCGCCGCCCGCCTGAGGGTTGCCTGGCGGACCCCCGCGCGCCGCGTCAGCGCCGCACGCGCACGCCGAGCGCCGACCACGCGAGACCGGCTGACGCCACCACCGCGATCGCCGCGAGCGCAGCCCCGGCCGCCACCAGCGGCCCGAAGTCCAGGGGCCAGCCCACCGACACCAGCACCGCCCCGAGGTTGAGCGCGACCAGCCTGGGGCGCGCCGCCCGCCCGAGGACCACGCGCTGCGCGGCGTGCTCGACAGGACCGCCGGGTCCGATCGAGGGCAGCAGGTGCGTCCACGAGGCCACCAGCACCTGCACCACCCAGCCGATCGCCAGCGGCCCGGCCACGTACCGCGATCGCCACGCGAGGTCCTCGCCGACGAGGCCGACGGCCCGCGCCAGGACGAGCGCCGACGCGGTGCCCGCGCCCGCGGCGAACCACCCCACGCCCGCGAGCAGACCAACGCTCGCCAGCAGGTGCCAGCCCGCATCGGTGGTCCAGCGGCCGCGCGCGGCGCGCACGGCGCGTGCCTCCGCCACCAGCCCGGCGATCCCGACCAGCGTGAGGGCCGCCCCTCCCCCGGCGATCGCCCCGACCCCCGTCAGGCCGCCGACCACCACCAGCGGCGATCCCAGCGCCACGCCGAGCACGGCGACCGCCGCCGACCGTCGCGGCACGATCCGCGTCCCGAGCACGGTGGGCAGGAAGTGGAGCAGCGTGGACAGGATCACCAGCGACACGAAGCCGATCAGGTTGGTCCAGGCGTGCGCCGCCCGGACCCGGACGAGGTCGAGCAGCACGGGCGTCCAGCCCGCCACGACCAGCGTCCCGAGCGTCGCGCCGATGCCCACGTTGCCGAGCGCGAGGAGGTAGCCGGCCGTGACGATCGGCCTTCTCGCCATGAGCCCGCCGCGCCCCGACCGGCGCACACTGGCCGCGGTGGCGGCGATGCCGCCCAGGAAGACGAGGCCGCCGATCGCGGAGAGCGGCAGGCCGAGGGCGAGCCCGGGCGCGATCCCGTGGGTCACCACCAGCGCCGCCCCCGCGGCGACCATCACGACTGCCGCGAGTCGCAGCCGGACGGGTGCGGGCCGGCCCGCCGAGAGCGCGGCCACGAAGAACGGCATCACGCCCGCGATCGCGGTCGAGGCGCCCCCCGCCAGGGCCAGGTGGAGCGGCAGCTACGCGGTGGACGGCAGGGCCTGCGCACCAGCGGTCACGGCGGCGGCGGCGCCCGCCGCGGCCACGAGGTAGAGCGCGGCGATCACGATCGAGAGCACCACGATCCGGCGATCGTCGGCGCGGCGCGGGCCGGGAGCGAACGTCGGGAGCCCGGAGGGCGTGGAGGGACCGGCCGGGCCCGACGGTGCGCCCAGTCCCGCCTGAGAACTGTCCGGACGGCCCCCGCCCACGGTGTCGCTTGTCATTTGCGGAACATCTACTAAGTTAGTGATAGTTTATCCCCAGCCGGAGGAGTCCAGCGGGACGACGCGGGAGGGCCGGCGACCGGGTCCCGGAGCGCGCCGGGCTCTGATGAAGGGGACATGATGAACCGCACGTATCGCCTGCTCGCAGTATCCGCAGCAATCGCGTTCCTGACAGTCGGCTGCTCGTCGGTCTCGGGGGCGCCGCAGTGGAGCTTCGGACCCGTCGCCTCGCCCGCCGCCCCGGGCGCATCGGCAGCCGCATCGGCCGCCGTGGCCCCGCCCGCCGCGGCCGCCTCGCCCGCCGCCTCGCCCGACGCCTCGCCCGCCGCCCCGTCCGACGCCATGGTCATGCCCGGCGCGTCCCCCGCTGCCGCCCCGAGTGGCGCCCCGAGCGCCCAGGTTGCCGCCTACACCCTTCGCGACCCCAAGGCGCCGCCCGTGCTGCCCGGCACGGTCCACGACATCGACCTCCCGATCATCGAGAAGGACATGACGGTCGCCACGGGTGCGGTCGTCCACGTCTGGACGTTCGGCGGCGAGGTGCCGGGGCCGGTCATCCGGGTCCACCTCGGCGACACCGTCCACGTCCACCTGATCAACCAGACCCAGATGTCCCACTCCATCGACTTCCACGCCAGCCAGACGGCGATGGACCACCAGATGGTCGAGATCCCGCCCGGCGGCACGTTCACGTACACGTTCCAGGCCGACTACGCGGGCGTCTGGATGTACCACTGCGGCACCCAGCCGGCGCTGCTGCACATCGCCAACGGCATGTTCGGCATGGTCATCGTCGAGCCGAAGGGCGGCCTGCCCAAGGTCGACAACGAGTTCGCCTTCGTCCAGAGCGAGTGGTACCTGGGCAAGCCCGGTCAGACCGTCGACTACGCGAAGGCGAACTCCACGGCGCCCGCGCCCGACTACGTCGTCTTCAACGGCATCGCCAACCAGTACAAGGACAACCCGGTCCCGGTGAAGACCGGTGGCCGCGTGCGCGTCTTCGTCCTCGACGCGGGGCCCAACGAGGACAGCTCGTTCCACGTGGTCGGCACGATCTTCGACACGGTGATCAAGGAGGGCGTGGTCCTCGCAAAGGGCAACGCCGGCGGCTGGGGCTCGCAGGCCGTGGACCTCGCGCCGGCGCAGGCCGCGATCATCGAGTTCAGCCCGGCCGAGAACGGCATGTACCCGTTCGTGACCCACGCGTTCAACTTCGTCACCCACGGGGCCATCGGCGTGTTCAAGGCGAGCGCCGGCAACTAGGCGTCCGCCGTCCCGGCCCCGGCGACCCAACTATGGGTCAGCGAGCGGTCCGGCGTGCTGGGCCCGGGCGCGAAACCCGCATTTCGTGCGCGCTCCACGCTCGCCAGGGCCCCGAACGACACATAGCTGGGCAGA
>JAJYMP010000058.1 GCA_021786915.1 Chloroflexota bacterium | reverse complement strand
CGGTGGCGCCGCCGCACCCTGTCGCCCAGCCCGAGCCTGTCGCCCAGCCCGAGCCTGTCGCCCAGCCCGAGCCTGTCGCCCAGCCCGAGCCTGTCGCCCAGCCCGAGCCTGTCGCCTCAGGCCAGCCCGAGTCCGACCGGCGAAGTGGCTGGCGTGACGGCAACGCCGAAGGTGACGTTGCCACCGACCGATGCACTCGCAGGCAGCACGCCGTCGGAACCCTCTGCCAACTGGCGCCTTGTTCTCCTGGTGCTGGCGACGCAGCTCGCGACGCTCCTCGTGCTGGTTGTAGACGGCGGCGCGGTTTGGTGATGTAGCGGCAGCGTTGGCTGAGGACGAACCGGCGCCGCTGCATGATGACGGTGCCACAGCTGGCCCGCTATTCGCGGGTGACCTCAGCGACCGCCTTCTTGGCGCAGGCATCGTCGACGATCTCCTTGCCGTCGCTGGCCGCAGCGATCAGGGCGGCGACGGCGGCGTTGTTGAGGGCCCGCGGGATCCCGCCCGAGAGCCGATGGAGACGCACGACCGCGCCATCGGCGAAGAGCTGGTCCGATCGCCCGGCGAGCGCGAGGTGGTGGCGCAGGTACGCGGTCGCGTCGCCCAGGTCCATCGGCCCGATGTGGTAGCGGGCCGCGATCCGCTGGTCGAGGGCGGCGAAGACCCCCAGGCGTAGCTGCCGGCTGAGGCTCGGCTGGCCCAGCAGGATCCCCGCAAAAGGGGCTCCGGGAGTCCATCTTGGCGTTCGTCAAACCGCAGCTCTTCGAGCTGGGCGGCCGAACGCGCGGGCTGCTCGAGGCGCCGGACGCTGCCGGCGTCGGCGCGGGGCCGGTCGCGGAGGCCGGCCAGGCCATGGGCTCGACAGGCGCGGATCCAGCGATCGAGCGCGCCACGGCTCACGGTCCGGGGCTCGCCGTCGGGTGCGGCGTCCTCCTCGGCGGCCAGGCGGCGGACGAGGAGGCCGCGCTCGCGGGCGCCAAGCGTTCGGTCGAGCGCTTCGGCGATCAGGTGGCAGCGCCACAGGGCGCGCGCTTCGGTGGGATCAGGGTCCATCGGGCACCTCTCGGCTGCGTGTCCGGGCCATCACAGCCGAGGCGCGCTCGGGCGCCAAGGGCGCACCTGTGTTGGTCGCCAGCAGCACCCCGCCGGCGACGAGGTTGGCCACCCTCCAGGCGTCGGCGGGGCCGTGGCGCCGACCCCACCGACCAGCGAGGGCGTTCCCCGCCGCGGCCAGGCGCGGCAGCGCTGGCACCGGGAGCTCGAAGCCCGACCAGCCAGCGCGCGCGCCGCCGCCAGGAGCCGACGGGCGAGGAGCGCGGCGCCCGAACGGAGCCGCTGGAGCCAGCCCCGCACGGTCGTCTCGGGCCGGGCGAGGGCGGCCGCGATCTGGCGGTGGCCGAAGCCCGCCGCCGCGAGCTCCAGGGCCCGCCCGATCCAGGTCACCGCGTCCCAGCGCCAGGACACGACGAACCAGGGCAGGAGCGCCTGGGTGCGCCGGCACGAGCGGCAGCGCACCCAGGGGATCCAGATCAGCCGATCCTGCGTGTCGCGCAGGTGGCGCCAGTAGCCGTGCCACGCCTGCGTCGGTGCCCAGCACGCCGGGCAGGCCGCTCGGGGCGGGTCGATCGTGCGGCCGCACGCCGCGGAGGCGTCGACAGGGAGGGGGCAGGGCCATAGGATCGACACCGGTGGACCATGTCTCCACCACCGACCCTCCCGGAGCCGCCAGCTCCCGGACGTTCACCTTCGTTCAGGCCCTCAATGTTGTGCCCGTGGCGAGCTCGCCGTCACCGTTCAGCGCCACCGTCATCGGCGTGTACGCCTTCATACAAAGGTGCCGCCAACACCGCTCGCCGTCGCCAGCTGACCGACGGCCGGGCCGTCGAGATGCTGGGCCCCCGCGGGCACCGGGCCGGGTCCGAACGCCACCTCGGTGAGCAGGGTGTCGCCCGGCCGGATGAGCGTCCGCAGGTCGTCGGCTCGACCGCAGTCGCCCGAGTAGACGAACCCCGCTCCGGCGTCGCCTCCCGCCCGAACGCGGAAGGCGTAGCTGTCGCTGCTGTGGGTGACGAGCGCCGCTTCGAGCTCGAACGGGTCGATCGAGCGGATGCCCTCCGAGAGCTCGACCACGTCGAGCGCCTGGGCCGTGAACCCCGGCTCGTCGTGCAGTGCGTCGAGCCGGCGGGCGAGGCCGGCGGGGGCGTGGACGGTCACCCGGCGCGGCGGCTCGAACTCGTAGCGCAGGTAGTGGCGGAGCGGGACGAGGTCGATGAAGTGGTCCGGGTGGAGGTGGCTGATCACGACCCCGGGCAGCCGGCTCGGCTCGGTGGCCCGGGCGAGGGCCGGGAACGAGCCCTGCCCGAGGTCGAGGACGAGCGTCCGGCCATCCTGGACGAGCAGGTACGAGGCGCCCACCGACCCCGCCCGATCGGAGTAGGCGGGCCCGGCACCGAGGACGATCAGCTCCATCGGCCAGGCCCGGGCGGGGGCGTCAGGTGGGTCACGGCGGACAGGGTAGCGCAGGGGGCGCTCGCTGCGACAGGGGCGCTCGCCGAGTCAGGGCGACCAGCCGAGACCGCCCGGTCAGGCCGCCCCGCAAGACCGCCCGGCGGGACCGCCGCGCAAGACCGCCCCGCGAGACCATCTCCGAGACCGCCCCGGCGTGCGTTCTGCTCCGCGCGACAAAGGGGCATTTCGGCGGGGTTGCGCGGCTGTCCGGTGAGCGGATGGTGCTCGGAGAAGAACAAACGGGCGAAAGGAGGCAGGTTCAGGGCGTCCGAGGGATCGGCGGGCGGTCGGTTCGGCCGGTTTGTTGCGCGCTCGAGAACGAGGACCCGGCCGACCGCCAGCCGGGCGCCGGTTCGGCCGGTTTGTTGCGCGCTCGAGAACGAGGACCCGGCCGACCGCCCAGCGAGCAGCCGCGGACCGCAGTGACCTACGGCGTGGGCATGCCCGAGGCGTGATCGGACGGTGTGGCGCGCGGGCCAACCTCGCCCGGGCCTCCGCGACCCGGTGATCCGCCCGGCGCCTGGCCGTGGCCGGACCGGCCGTTCGGCTTGCCCGTACCGTTGGCCGGCTCGCCCCCCGGGCCGTGCCCGCCGCCCTTGCCCCGCGGCGTCTCGGTCATGATCCGGTCGATCGTCTGGGTGCTCTTGTCGAGTGCCCGCCGGATCGCCTCGCTCGCCTTGCCGTTCGCCTTCGCGGAGAGCTTGGCGACGAGCGTCTCGAGGACGACCTGGTGCTGTTCGAGGACGCTCTCGAGACGCTGCTGGCGCGTCACGTCGCCATCGGCCGCGACGACGGTCGAGTCGACGGTTGCGCGATACGCCTCGAGGGCCGCCGCGACCGCCGCTCCGTTGCCGGACTGGGCCGCTGCCGTGGCCTCCCCGATCCGTTCCTCGAGGCGCACCAGCTCCGCGTCCGTGCGGGCGGCCGGATCAGCCGGCAGGGTGGCCGTCTCGAGCCAGAGTCGCGCTCCATAGAGCGGTCCGCCCGGGGCGCTGCCGGCGGCGGCGACACCGGCCAGGAGGACGACCGCGAGCGAGGCCGCGACGAGCGCGAGGCCCGGGCGACGGACGAGAACCGGACGCGCGCCGGCGCCGCTCCCGCGTGCACCGCTCCGGCCGACGCGGCCGAACAGGCGCGCCCAGACCGAGGCGGGCCGGTCCACACGGCGCGCCGCCTCGGCGAGCACGCTGGTCCGGATTCTGGCCAAGCCGGCCGGATCGGCTCCCAGCTCCGCGTCCGCGTACGCCTGCAGGCGAGCCAGGAGCATCCTGTCGGTCAGTTCGTCGTCCTGTCGGTGCTCGTTCATCGCCTTCATCGTCGCCTTGGCCGCCGGCCGGTCTTCGCGGCCTTCCCCGGCCCCGTCCCCTGCTCGGCTCCCGGCTCGGTCGCCGGCTCCGTCGCCGGGCCGGTCGCACCATCCTGATCGATCTCGTCCAGGCCGAGCTGGCGCCGCAGCGCCCCGATCGCCCTGAACTGCAGTCCCCGTATCGTTTCTTCCCGCTTGCCCATCGC
>JAJYMP010000274.1 GCA_021786915.1 Chloroflexota bacterium | reverse complement strand
CTTCTCCGACGCGAAGAAGAACGTGGAGCCTGTCGCGAGCGCCGTGGAGTAGTCGCCCCACCGAGGGCGGCCGTATGCGGCTGTGTACTCGGTGAACCCGTCCTGCGGTCCCGCACCGGGGCTGGCCATGTGCACCCCAGCGGGCCCGGTCGAGGTCATGAGGGAGTATGCGGTGCTCGGGTAGTACGCCGACCCGCTCAGGCTGTAGTCCATGACGCCGGCGCCCGCGGTCGTGAACCCGATCGAGGGGAACTGGATGTCCGCGCCCTTGGCGGCGAGGTAGCCGGAGCTCACGCCGGCCGCCGTGAGGCTCGATCCGGAGCCGCTCGGCGTCGCGGTGACCCAGAAGACCCCCGCCGCCGCCGAGTTGGTGGTGGTGAGGCCCGTGTCGAGACCGCCCCACAGCGCCCCGGTCGCCGGGTCGTACGCGGCGGTCGTCATCCGGTCTGTGTTCGTGGCGATCGGCCCTTCGGGGAGCGGCGTGGGGTGCGGGTACTGGGGCGGCGCTGTGATCGCCGCGTCCCGCTGGTCGACCAGCTTCTCCCACGAGGCGCCGAGCGGCGTCGGCCCGGACCTCTGGCTCGCGAAGGGCGGCTCCGTGTAGGGGACGGTTGTCACGACCGTGACCGCTCCTGTGACGTGTGCGCCACCGGTAGTCACCGCGTCCGTGTTGGTGAACTGCCACACCGCCACGCGGCTGCCGCCGGTTGTCGTGAATGTCACCGCGCTCAGCGAGTAGAAGGTCCCTGTCGTCGATGTCACGTACGCGCCGTCGGAGACGGCGGGCACGATCGAGTACCACGGGCAGTGGACGGCGGCCGGGGACCCGAACGGGCACGTCGTGCTCGCGCCGGGGCGTGTGACGGTGTCGCCGAGATGCCCCCAGTAGATCGGCGACGGCGTGCCGGCGAGGAGGTCTGTCTTGCTCAGGACGTACTCGGTCGCCACGCCGCCGGGCCCCGTCGCCGTGTAGAGCGAGTACTCGTTGACCGAGATGAAGACGGCGTCGCCGTTCACGCCGAGCAGCGGCTGGTCGCCGAAGCACGGGTTGGCGTACCCGCTCAGGTGTGTTGTCCCCGCCTTTGTCGGGGGCGGCAGTGTTGTGAGCGGCTTGTTGTTGCAGCCGTCCACTGCCATCGCGTCGAACTGGTCCGGGACGAAGTAGACGCGCCACGACCCGAGGGGCGATGTGGTCGTGGACACGGCGACGAACGCGCCGGCCCAGCCGAAGGTCGGCGAGCCGTCGACCTCTGTGAGCCAGAGCTGGCTCGCGAACCAGCGGTTGGACGACGGGTCGTAGTAGCAGCGAGGGTCGCCCTGGACGCTGAAGGTGCCGCCGCCTGTCCCCCCGAACACCTCGGGGGTGCCGAACAGCTTCTCGAGGGCCATGCCGTAGGTGCTGACCGGCCGCATGGTCGAGGACGAGAAGACCTGGGCGACCATGTTGTTGACTTCCATCACGTAGCCGTTCCCCGCGCACAGGCCCTGGTCGGGCGGCTCGACGTCGACGCCGGGCAGCGGCTGGGCCGTGTGTGTCAGGTAGCGCGGGTGGAGCACGCCCTGGTCGTACGCGGTGGTCCCGTCGACGGCGGCGAGCCCAGCGGTCGGGCCGGAGACCGGGGTGCCGGTCACCGTGGTGAGGTGGCCGGTCGGCCCGTGCTTCTCCCCGAGCGCGCCGCGGGAGCCGGGCGTGGCGGCGATGGTCTCACCCCGCTGGCCGTAGATGCCGGCGTCGGGGACGTGCGCTGCGCTCGCGGTCACCCCGCTCAGAGGGTGGGTGCCCGCCGTCTCGACGGTCGACGCCGGTCCCGCCGGCGCTGTGGGCGTCCAGCTGGTGGTGCCGAGGAGCGTCACGGTGGCGCCCGTGGGTGTCAAGGTGAAGGTCTGCACCGTGGGGGGTGTCTGTGCCCCCGCCGTGGCGACGACCGGCGGGATCGCCACGGCCGCCAGCACGACGGCGGACGCGCCCACCACCAGACTTACGATGCTTCGCTGCATGCGGCTTCGTTCCATGCGTCACCCCCCCTGCTTGGACGGGGGCCTCGAGCGAGCGGTGGGGCCTCCGTCAGATCCGGCCCAGGTCCCCGCCAGCGGCGACCGCGGCCGGGCTGGGTTCCCTCCGCCTCACCTCCGTCTCGTCTCGGTTGGACGGCCCGAGGGCTCTTGTTCCCGCGGGTCGGGGACGGCCAGGCGCTCGTCTACCCGGCCAGAGCGTTGTAGCACCGCCTTCCGGCAGCGTCAACCGGTCTGCGCGGTGGGGCTACCCTGCAGGTGGGTCCCGTCGAGCCGCGGCGGATCGCACCGATCGCCGCACGTCGACGCTGTCACGTGCGCGCGTAGCGGTCCGGATCGGCGTCGAACTCGTCGGCACATCCCGTGTTGCAGAAGTAGTAGTCGGTCTCCTGGTAACGGCGATGTGCCGCCGCGTGGTCCGGGTCGATCGTCATGTGGCAGACGGGGTCGACCACCTGGTGGGGCTGGCTCGCGGGCGAGGTGGACGGTTCCATGGTGGGCTCCTTCTTCTTCGGCGGTCGGGCGTGGTCGTGGCCGGGCGGTCGGGCGTGTCCGCCGCCGGGCGGTCGGGCGTGGTCGTGGCCGGGCGGTCGGGCGTGTCCGCCGCCGTCGGCGGGGGATGATCCCGCAGGCGGACCGCCTCCGCCACCACCACCGACGGCGACTGCCATCGGCTCTCGCGCCACCTCCGAGCCGGTGAACCGCTCGGGATCGGCCTCGAAGCGCACCCGGCAGCGGTCCGAGCAGAACCAGTAGGTCTTCGCGTCCCAGGTTGCCTCGGCCGGTGCGTCGGCGACCCGGACCTGCATGCCGCAGACCGGATCGATGGCGAACCCGGCGCCTCCGCCGAGCTGCTCGCGGTGACGCCTCATCCACCACAGGCCGGAGAAGACCGCGATGAAGACGATGTTCAGCGCACTCGTGTAGTTCCACGAGAAGTGGACGGCGACGACCGAGGCCCGTCGCACCGTGGGGACGATCCCTGCCGCGGAGAACAGCTCGCCCACTGCGAGGCCGGCGACCGCCATCACCGCGTAGAAGACGAGAACCAGCCGGAGGGTCAGGCGCCCGCCGTAGAACTTGCGGTAGACGAGAATGAGGGGCATCGAGATCAGGTCGGCGAACACGAACGAGATCACCCCGCCGAAGCTGATGCCCCCTTTCCAGAGCGCGGCCGCCAGCGGGACGTTCCCGACCGAGCACACCCAGCTCACGACCGCGATGACCGGACCGATCGCCGCGTTCTCCACGCTGGTCCACCCGCCGTGCCCGGTGACGAACAGATCGGCCCAGAAGCTCGCCGGCACGAGCGCCGCCAGGAAGCCGGCCACCGTGTAGCCGATCGCCAGCTCCTTGCGGAGCATCGTCACGTCGGCGATGGCGTACGTGGCAGCATCTGCCCACGCCCCCTTGGAGCGGAGCTTCTCCCCCCACGGCGCCTGCTCGATCGTGCGCTGCCGCTCCACGCGGGCGCCCTCCACCGCCGCCCGGCGGGCGCCGTCCGCCCCTCCGGCGTCCCCCTCCGACCTTCCCGCGGTCCGAGCCACGCTGCCCGCTGGAGGGTTCGTGAGCCGCCGGCGCGCCGCGTCGACCAGCGGGCCCCGGAGCACGAGGCCGCCCACCAACGCCAGCAGCACGATCATCAGCGGGCCGCCGACGAACTCCGCCGCCGTGAACTGCCAGCCGATGAGCACGAGCAGCACCAGCCCGAGCTCGATGACCAGGTTGGTCGACGCGACCATGAAGACCATGGACGACACGAAGTCCGCCCCCTTGGCGAAGAGCGACTTGGCCATCGCGCTCGCCGCGTACGAGCAGCTCGAGGAGATCGCGCCCAGCCCTGAAGCGCGGGCGACCGCCGCGGGCCGATGGTCGCCCAAGGCCCGCTGCATGTCCTCCTTGGACACGAACGCCTGCACCGCGCCCGACAGGCCGAAGCCGAGCACGAGAGCCCACAGCGTCTCCCAGAACATGAAGAACGCCTCGCGGGCGCCCCGGCCGATGTCGACGAGGAACTCCGGCAT
>JAJYMP010000084.1 GCA_021786915.1 Chloroflexota bacterium | reverse complement strand
GCGGCGGCGCGTCGCTGGGCGAGCGCGTGGCGGCCTGGCGCGGGGCCCGCGTCGAGGCGGCCCGCGCCGACCTCGCGCAGGCCAGGCTCGACCTGCGGCCCGGGGCGTACCTTGGGGTCTCGGTCGCGGCGCCGCTCCTCCTCGGCCTCACGGGGCTCGCGCTCTCCGCGCCGATGGCGGTCCTGGGCGCGGCGGCCGGGGCGCTCGTCCCCCGCCTGTACGTCCGGTGGCTGGTCGCTGGCGAGGCCCGCGCCGCGGACGACGAGGCGCCGCGGGTCCTGCGCGCCATGGTCAACCGCGCGGCCGCCGGCGGCACGTACCCCGACCTGTTCGCGGCCGCAGCCGAGGTCGCCCGCCACCGCTGGGTGAAGGCCGACTTCGAGGAGCTGCTCGGCCGCTACTACGCGAACGAGCCGCTGGCGGAGGCGCTGGCCGCGGTCCGGCCCCGCCAGGCGGGGCGCAACCTCGCCCTCGTGTTCGACGCGCTGACCGTGCTCGCGACGACCCACCAGCCGGCGTCCGCCGCGGCGGGCGTGCTGGGCGCGCTTAACGAGGCCGCGCGGTCGAACCAGGCTATCGCCCGGTCGGCGGCCGCCGAGAGCCGGGGCCTGCGGGTCCAGGCGCTCATCCTCGCGGTCGTCATCCCGGGCCTGTTCGGGTACCTGCTCCTCGCCAATCGCGAGCTCGTGGCGCCGGTGGTGGACACGACCCTCGGGCGCCTGGTCCTCCTGCCAGCGGCGGCCCTGCTCGAGGTCGCGGGCGTCGTGCTGTCGTGGCGCGCGACGCGCCTGGAGGTGTAGCCGATGGACCCCACCCTCCTCGGCGCCCTGGCCGTCGGCCTCGCCGCCTTCAGCCTGCTGATGGCGGTCTTCGCGCCCTGGCTGGCGGTGCCCGCGCGGGACGACGCCGTCCGGGCGGCCGGACTGCCGCGGGAGCGGTACGAGCGGCTGGTGTCGGCCGAGCGGCCCGCCTGGGAGCGAGCCCTCGCGCCGATCGCGGGCTGGGTGGGTCGCCGGGTGCCGGCGCTCGCCGCGCAGGTGTCCGAGCGCGAGATCGTCCGGGCCGGGCTCGACCCCGCGGCCCTGCCGCCGGCGGAGGTGTACGCGGCCAAGCTCGTCCTGGGCGTGGCGATCCTCGCCGTCGGCTTCGCGCTCTCCCCGTTCCTCCCGTTCGCGCCCGTCGCCGCCCTGCCCGTGGCGTTCACGGGGTACGTGTTCCCGACCGAGTACCTGGGCTGGCTCGGGCGCCGCCGCCAGGCCCAGCTGCGACGCGAGCTGCCCGACCTGCTCGCCCTCGTCCGACCACTCGCCGAGCGCCACGCCCTCGAGCGCGCGTTCTCGGACGTCGCCGACGCGCTCCACCGCGCGACCGGCGGGCGGAACCTCCTCGCGGAGCAGGTCCGGGCCGCGGTCGCCGCGTACGGCACGGGCGTCGACCTCTACGCGGCCTTGCGCGACGTGGCCGCCGCATCCGGGCTGGACGAGCTCGACGAGCTCGCGGGCTCGCTCGCCCAGGCGCGGCACCTTGGCAAGGGGGTGGGGGAGGTGCTCGCCGAGCACGAGCGCGGCCTCCGCGACGGCGAGCGCAACCGGCTGCTCGGCGCGGCGTCGACCGTCCAGCCCAAGCTCGCGGCGATCCTCGCGGGGGTGTACCTGCCCGAGTTCGTGCTGCTGATCGTGGTGCCCCTGTTCCTCTCCACCCTGGGGCGCCTGTGATGGGAGGAGCGACCATGCGCGACAGACTGACCCACGTGGCCCGGCGGGGCTGGCACCTCGCCCGGCGCGGCTGGGATCTGCTCACGGAGGACGAGAGCGGGCTCACGACCCTCGAGTACGTGATCGCCGCGGGCATCATCCTGGTCGTCCTCTCGGCCGCGATTCTTGCCTGGAACAACGGCCTCGCCGCCAAGATCGGCGACCTCGTCCGCCAGCTCACGAGCGGCTGACGATGCCGGGACGTGCGCATGGCCCTAGGCCCGACCCGCGGCGCGGCGAGCGCGGCGTGGCGACGGTCGAGGCCGTGCTCGTGGTGCCGCTCGTGCTGGTGCCGGTGCTGCTCGGCGTTGTCGTCTTCGGCCAGCTCGAGCACACGCGCCTGGTCGTCGACGCGGCCGCGGCGGCCGGCGCCCGGCAGGCGGCGGTGGCGGGCGAGGACGGCGCGGCGGTCCGCGACCGGATCGCGACCGAGCTCCGCGACGGGGCATCGACCCGGGCCGGGCCAGCGTGAGCGTCGTGCCCGCCGTGGCGTCGTGGGGCGACCCGATTCGGGTGACGGTCAGCGTCGACGCCCGGGCCTCGATCCCGTTCCTGGGCACCTGGCCCGTGCCGCTGCGCGGCGAGTTCGTGACCCGCAGCGAGGTGACCCACTGATGGCGGCGCGGCCGCGGGCGGGGGAGCGAGGCCAGGTGGCGGTGTACGCCGTCCTGCTGTTCCCGCTGCTCACGCTCGTCTTGGCGCTGGTGCTCGCCGTCGGGACGCTCGAGGCGATGCGCACCCGCCTCCGCGCCCAGCTCGACATGGCGGCGCTCACCGCGACCCAGGCCCTCGACGTCACTGCGCTCGCAGCGGGCGGGCGGCCGCAGCTCGTGCCCGGCGAAGCCGAGGCGCTGGCGCGCCAGTACCTCGCGGCGAACCTCGCCGCCACCTCGGCCCTGCTCGCCACCCCGCCCGCTGACATCGCGTCGGGGGCAGTGGTCATCGTGGTCAACGCGCCCGGGACCGACCCGCTGACGGGAGTGCCCGACACCGCGCCCACGGTCTCGATCGAGGTCCGGGCGCCCGTCCGGGTGCCGCTGCTCGGCCTCGCCGGCCTGGGCCCGGTCGTGACGCTCGACATCACCGGCTCGGCGGCCGCGCGGACATGACGACGACGGTCCCGCCCCGCTACCGGCTGCCCGTCGCGATCGCCGCGAGCGTTGCTGTCGTCCTCCTCGTGCTCGTCGCCGTGCTGGTCACCGGCGGCGGCGGCGCGAGCCCCAGCCCCTCGCCGGTCGCGTCGACCTCGGCCTTCGCATCGGCCTCGACTGACCCGACATCCACGCCCGAGGGCGTCGTGCGCGCGTTCTTCGACGCGTACGCGAAGGCAGGCCAGACCGACGACCCGGCCGGCATCGAGCCGTTCGTCACGGGCAAGACGTCGTCGGCCTACCTCTCCGCCGCCGGGTTCCTCGAGGGCCAGAAGGAGAAGGGCAAGGCGTCGGTCACGACGGTGCTGCGCCTCGACAACATGACGACCAGCGCCTCGACCGCCGGCGCGGCCACGGTGACGTTCGACTACACCGAGGGCGGCTACAACATCGACCCCGCGACCGGCTCGCCGCTCGAGAGCCCCATCGTGCTGCCGGCGACCAAGGTCGCGGTCACCGTCCGCCAGCTCGGCGGGCGCTGGCTGGTCGACGCGTACCAGACGCAGGCGCAATGAACCCGCTTCGACTCCTCCTAGGATTCGGGATCACGCTCGGCGCGCTGCTCCTCCTGGCGCCCGCCGTCATGGCGTTCGACCCCAAGGTGTCCGTCTCCCTCCAGCAGTGGACGAGCGACCATGGCAACGGCTACATCGGCGTCCAGGTCAACGGGCGCTGGGCGCCGCCCGAGCAGTGCGGCCAGCCCGTCAAGACCGAGTTTTGGTCCGAGTGGCAGGGCCAGGGCAACCCGAGCCCCTTCTGCCACGCCTTCTGGGTGATCGTCCACCGCACCAGCGACGGCACCGCGGTCAACTCCGCCAACCCGGAGGCCACGACCGTCTGCGGCCCGCAGTCGGCGATCGGCGTCGCGCCGTCGGGCTTCGCCGATATGAGCCTGTACCTCGCGGTCGCCGTCGACCCGGTCACCGCGCCCGCCCGCACCAGCCGAACGGTCACCGCGGACCTGACGACCGGCTGGCGCGCCTACCTCGGGAAGGCGATCGCGGCCTACGTGATCCCGTCCTCGGTCCGGGTCGAGCGGTGGACGGTCGACTTCGGCGACGGCGCCAGCCGGGCATTCCCTGGCGACGGCACCGACAGCCTCTCGACGACGCACGCATACGGCGCGGGCACGTTCG
>JAJYMP010000051.1 GCA_021786915.1 Chloroflexota bacterium | reverse complement strand
GGCGGAGCGAGCGTGGGCCGGGCGCAAGACGCGCGATCCGAGCTCTGCCCGCGCTTGGGGGTCCCGACAACAACTCCACGCTGAGTTGGCCCCCGTCGCGGTGCGGCTGGAGTCAGGCGTCGGGATAAGGGCCCGCGAAGTCACCGCCGGTACAACGTCGCCATGCCACGTGAGCAAGTCCATCTCGGCCAGCGCGGGTTCGGCCCGCGGATCGCCGACGTCGTTCGTGAGGCCCGGCGTCTCATCGGCTGGTCCCAGCAGGAACTTGCGGAGCGCGCGCACACCTCACAGGCGACGGTCTGGCGGATCGAGACGGCGAGCGGTTCGCATCTGGACCTGCTGGTGGTCGAGCGCGTGCTCGCTGCGCTCGGCATCCGCCCCACACTCGATCTCGACGCGCGCCACCTCGCTGACCGCCAGCGCCAGCATGACGGCGTCCATGCTCGGGTCAACGGCGCTTTCGGTCGGTGGCTCGAGCGCCGGGGCTGGCTCCTGGCGTCCGAGGTCCTCATCGGGGAGGGCGTGCCGCGGGGCTGGATCGACACCCTCGCCTTCCGGCCCTCGGATCGTTCGCTCCTGGTCGAGGAGACGAAGACCGAGATCCTGGATCTGGGAGAACTCCAGCGCAGCGTCGCCTTCTATGAGCGAGAGGCGCCAGGAGTCGCCCGGAGGCTGGGCTGGGTCCCGCGCCGCGTCGCGGTCCTGGTCGTCGTGCTCGACACCGAGGCGGTGGCTGGTCGGATCGCCGACACGCGAGACGCTTTCCGGCGCGCCTTCCCCGCTCCGGTCGCGACCGCGGCCGCGTGGCTCGGTGACCCGGCCTGCCCTGCACCGGTCGGGTGGACCCTCGGTGCGGTTGATCCCGCGAGCCGCAGCGTCGAGTGGCTTCGCCCGACTTCGCTCACCTCACGCCGGCACGCGGCCTATGCCGACTACCGCGACGCCGCCCGTCGCCTCCTTCGCAGTTGACAGCGCCATGGCGACACAGGTATGTGTCGGACAGCCGGTCCGCGAGCGCGGCAGGGCGGCGAACCTGGCGTTCCGCGCCGCCGCCACGCTCACCGAGCGCAATCCAACTCCCAGACGGGTTGGCCAGTGCGCGACGGGGCCAGGACGCGACGCGACGGGATGGCTGGGCCTACGGCCGCGGCTTCGTCCGCGCGGCGATGCGCGCCAGGGCGCCATCCCAGCCCGCGTCGAACGCCTTGCCCGGCTCGTCGAGGTCGATCACCACCGGCGCGTGGTCCGACGGCGTGGGCGGGCCCTTGCGGGCCTCGCGGTCGATCTCGGCCCACAGGACCCGCGCGGCCACGGGCGCCGACACGTACAGGAGGTCGATCCGCATCCCCTCGTTGCGGTGGAACATGCCCGCGCGGTAGTCCCACCACGAGAACCGCCCGCGCTCGGGGCGCAGCGCTCGGTACGCATCCGCCAGACCCCAGGAGCGCAGCGCGGCCAGCGCAGCCCGCTCAGGCTCCGACACGTGCGTGCCCCCGTGCGCCCGCGCAGGGCTCCAGACGTCCTCGTCGGCGGGGGTCACGTTGAAGTCGCCGCCCAGGACCAGCGGCGCGTCGGGCGCCTGCGTCTCGTCGAGCCAGCGGCGCAGCCGCTCGAACCAGCGCAGCTTGCCGGCGAAGAACGGCGATCCGACGACCCGCCCGTTCGGCGCGTAGAGGCTCACCACCCGCACGCCCCCACACACCGTCGACACCATCCGCGCCTCGTCGAACGGGTTGAAGTCGTCCTCCTCGCCGACCGCCAGCCCAGAGCCCGCAGACGAATCCCGCACCGGCCCGTCGCCGAAGTTCGAGACCACGTCGCTGGCGCCGACGCGGGTGAGGATCCCGACCCCGTTCCAGCGCCCCTCGCCGTGGTGGACCAGCTCGTAGCCGAGCATCGAGAACGGCATCACCGGCGCGTCGGCGTCGGAGAGCTTGGTCTCCTGGATCAGGAGCACGTCGGGCTCGGCCTTGGCCAGCCACTTCTCGACGGCCTCCTGGCGGGCCTTGAGCGAGTTGACGTTCCAGGTGGCGATGCGCATCGGGACGGCCTCCTCGCGCCAATCCGGTCGGCTATCAGAGCCGCCGGCCGCGCTGCCGCGCCAGCTCGAAGGTGGCGGTGTCAGCGACGGCCATGACGGCCATGGTCCCGGCCTGGACCGGGTCGCTCACCACGAGGTCGACGTGGTCGGTGATCGAGCCCACCATGTTGAGTGCGATGATCGGGATGCCCACCGCGCGGAGCTCGTCCGAGGCGCGGCTGATGTCACCGCCCATGATGGAGCCTGCGAGCACGAGGAGCCGGGCGCGGGGAAGGTCGATGACCGCGCGGACGGCGGTGGCGATGGCGGCCTCGCCCACGAGCGGGATCGTGTCCACCGAGATCCGCTCGCCGCGGATGTTGTGGCGGTCGGCCTCGGTCACCGCGCCCAGGGCGACCTGCGCCACCTGCGCGCCCCCGCCCACGATGATCACGCGCTTGCCGAACACCTTGTCCATCGGGCGGGTCTTGCGGATCTCGATGACCTCGCGCAGGGGCTGGAGCGCGGCGATCAGCGCCGCCTCGTCAGCGCCCTCCACCTCCAGCTCGAGCTCCGCCTGGCCCAGCCCGCCATCGGCATCCCGCGCCGCCGCCCGGCGCATCGTGGTGAGCGACCGCGGCCGTCCGCCGGCGCGTGCCACGGCTGCCGCGATCGCGGCCACAGCGCCGGGCTCGTCTTCGACATCAAGGCGGACCGCTGTCGTCGGCGGCAGGGGATTGGGGTGGCGGCGGGGCATGGGCGTCAGCCCGCGCGGCTCGCGACGATGTCCGAGATCGACATGCTGCCGGGATCGGCTCCGGTCGGGTCGTGGTCCTCGAAGGCGATGCCGAGGCTGGTGAACGCCTCGCGCGTGGCTGCGGGATCGCTCGTCGTCAGCATCAGGGCACCGCCGGTGTCCTCGGCCACGCCGACGATGCCGGTGATGTTGACGCCACGGTCGGCGAGCGCCTGCGCCACGTGGGCGAGCGCGCCGGGCCGGTCGTCGAGCTGCACAGTGAACCAGACGGTCATCGGGGATCCTCCTGCCGCCATGGTACGCGGCCAGCGCGCTACCCTGCGCCCATGCCCGCCCCGCTCGGCAAGACGCCCACCAGGAGGATGCCGAACATCCAGGTCTTCGGCCTCGAGGACTCGCAGGCCACGCGTGGCGCCCTGCGGTTCTTCCGGGAGCGTAGGATCGTGGTGCACTTCGTGGACCTGCGCAAGAAGCCCATCGCGCCGGGTGAGCTGCGGAGGTTCACCGACAAGCTGGGCGCCGGAGCGTGCCTCGACACCGAGAGCCGCCAGTACAGGGAGCAGGGCCTCGCGTACCTGACGACCGACGCCGCCGGGATCACGGCCCGGCTCCTCTCGGACGTGCGCCTGCTGCGGCTCCCGCTGGTCCGCTACGGCGACGACGTGACCGCCGGGAAGGCCGAGGAGACCTGGAGGGCCTGGCTCGCCCGGCCGAAGTAGGCTGACGCGGACCGTCAGGGCGCCGAGCATCCCGAGGGCGGGTGGCTGCCGGAGTTGGCCGCTCGGGGTGGCGTAACTGGCCCGCGCCGCTGGCGCTGCCCGCGTGCCAAGCCTGCGGCATCGTCGCCGCTGGCGTCACGTGCGGCGCTGGGGGAGACCCGTGCGACCGGCATGGCGCGTGTCCAGCGCCACACCCGGCCCGACGAGACGCTCGAGCAGCACTTTGGCACTCGGGGAGTGCCGCGGGCCCTGAGCCCAGCTCGGTTCGACGCTCGAGCAGCACTCTGGCGCGCGCAGTGCTCGTCGGCGAGAACACGAGTCCCTTGCCAGCGGCCGCCGTCCTGGACGACAGGAGCTGGCGGCACAGGTCAATGCCGAACGCGTTGGACTCGGTCGCCTCCACTTGGCCGCGGCCAGCGTCCCGGCATCGCGCCACACGCCCGCAGACTGGCGCCGGGCGTGGCATCCTGCCTCACCGTGAGCACTGAGCACGACCCCCAGCATTCCGCCCCGACCCCGAGCCCCTGGACCGTCCGCAGCGGCCGCCGGCGGATGC
>JAJYMP010000534.1 GCA_021786915.1 Chloroflexota bacterium | reverse complement strand
GTCATGGGCCACGAGCTCTCCCACGTCCGCAACTTCGACATCCGCTTCTCGCTGATGGTGGGCGTGCTGGTGGGCGCGGTGGCGCTGATCGCCGACATGTTCCTGCGGATGACGTTCTGGGGCGGCTTCGCGGGCGGGCGGCGCCGTCGAGACAGCGGCTCGGGCAACTCGGGCGGCTTCGCCGTGGTGATGATGATCCTCGCCATCGTCCTGGCGATCGTGGCCCCGATCGCCGCCAAGCTCGTCCAGCTGGCCGTGAGCCGCCAGCGCGAGTACCTCGCGGACGCATCGTCGGTGGAGCTCACACGGAACCCGTACGGCCTCGAGCGCGCGCTGGCGAAGATCGCCCTCGACACCGAGCCGCTCGAGGTGGCCAACCGCGCCACCCAGCACCTGTACTTCGAGAACCCGGTCAAGGCGGCGACCTCCGACTCGTCGGAGCTGTTCTCGACCCACCCGGCCGTGCTCGACCGTATCAACCGCCTCCGGCAGCTGACCGGGGAGGCGCCGGTGGGCGACCCGCAGCTCGTGGTCGGCGACCACCAGCCCGTCGTGGACGAGCGGCTGCGCGGCCTCGCCCCGAGCCAGGCCATCGACGCGGCACCCCCGCGTCCGACCGATCCGCCGCAGCCGCCTGAGCCTCCTGACACGCCTCCCGGGTTCACCTGGAAGGGGTGGCACTGAGGTCCCCGGCGAGGCTCGACACGGGGCGGACACGGGGCGGACACGAGGTGGACGCCCGCTCCGGCCGCGTGCTATCCTGCGGCGCGCCGACGGGGTCCCGCGGGACCCCGGGTCCGGGCCGAGATAGCTCAGTTGGTAGAGCACGCGACTGAAAATCGCGGTGTCGCCAGTTCGAATCTGGCTCTCGGCACCAACCACTCGGTCGGCAATCGAGCGGAAGTGGCTCAGTTGGTAGAGCATCACCTTGCCAAGGTGAGGGTCGCGGGTTCGAGTCCCGTCTTCCGCTCCACACCCCTCTCATCGTCTACCCTAGTTCGTGGCGCCCTGCCCCTTCGTCTAGCGGTAGGACAGCGGACTTTGGATCCGTGAACCGAGGTTCGAATCCTCGAGGGGCAGCCACCCCTTCCCGGGCAGGCCGGTCCTTCCCGGGCAGGCCGGCCCGAGCCCGCCCCGCCCTGTGGCGGCAGGGTCGAGCGGATGCAGGCGGACTCCAGCCGGACGGCAGGCGGGCGGCGCGTCCGGTATCCTCTCGCTCGCGCTCGGCGCGGCGACGTGGCGAAGTGGCCCAACGCGGCGGTCTGCAAAACCGCTATTCATCGGTTCGAATCCGATCGTCGCCTCCACTGACTGACGAGGACCGGCCCTCTCGGGGCCGGTTCGCCGTTTCTGGCTGCGGGCGCTGCGCTACCGTAGGCGGGGCTGCGCGCCGCCCGGCGCCGCCGAGGAGGACCCGTGGAGACGCTGCTGGTCGCGGCCGTGGCGATCGTCGTCGGGTTCGCCGTGGCCGGCTTCGGCGTCCGCCTGTTCGCCCTCGTGGCCCCGTTGTGGGGGTTCCTCGCCGGCCTCGTCCTGGGCGCCGACCTAGTGGCGTCGGAGGCCGGCGTGGGCCTGTTCGCCACGCTCGCGGGCTGGCTCGCGGGGGCAGCCCTGGGGGTCGCGCTCTCGGTGGTCTCTGCGGTCTGGTTGACCGGGGCGGTGCTCGTCCTGGGCGTCGGGCTGGGCGCTGCGGTCGGCAGCGGGCTCGTGGCGGCAGCCGGTGTCGAGGGCGACCTCCTCCCCCTCGTCGTGGGCGTGGTGGCGGGCGTTGCCGTCGGCGTGGCGATCATCCTGGCCGACCTGCCCGCCTCGCTGGTCGCGGCGGTGACCGGCTATGGCGGCGCCATGTGGGCGACCACGGGCGTGCTGCTCCTGCTGGGCCGACTGCAGCTGGCCGACCTCTCCGGCGTGGGGCCGGCCGGCGCGATGCGAGGCGACGTCCCGGCGATCGCGGTCGCCTTCGCCCTCGGCACGCTGGCGTTCGGGTACCAGGCGCGCGACCTCCGGGCCCGCCGGATCCAGACTGTCGGGCGGGCCGGCTACCGCTTCTAGGCGGGGATTCGGAGAAGGCCCCGCGCCCGCGCGCACACAGCGGCCGACCCGCCCAGGGGCTACGATCGGGCCGATCCCGAGGTGGCGGAACCGGCAGACGCGGCCGTCTTAAACACGGCCGGGGGCAACCCCGTGTGAGTTCGAATCTCACCCTCGGGACCAGGGGGTCCCGCTGCGGCTAGCGTCGGCCGAAGAGCCCGCGCTTCTCCTTGGCGACCGCGATCGGGGCGGTGCCGGCAACGGGGCCGAACACTGTGTCCGCGAGTGCGCGCAGCCGCTCGGCCGGGAGCGAGCGCGACGAGCCGCGGACCACGGGCACGCCCTCGTTGACCGCCTTGAGGTACACGAGGGCGTCGTAGGGGAGCTCGGCGGCGATCTTGGCGCCCAGGGCGGTCTCGATGTCGCTGCGCTTGAGCAGGTCGCGCGCGAACGCGTTGTTGAGCACGAACAGCATGGACCCGCCCATGGCGCCGATGTCGGACAGCTGGTCCAGCATGATGTGGACCGAGTTGAGCGCCGGGATCTCCGGGATGACCGGGATGATCGTGGTGTCGCTGCGGCCGAAGATGGTCATCGCGCGCTCGTCGAGGGCCGTGCCCGCGTCGACCACCACGACCTCGTAGGCCTCCGCGGCGATCGAGAGGATCTGCTCCACGTGCTGCGGCGTGATGAGCGACGAGAAGCCCGGACCCGGCGGCGCCGCGAGGACCTGGAGGTTGCCCGGGTGGTGGATCGCGTAGGTCCGGAAGAGCTCGTGGTCGTGCTGCGCGGCGACGTCGCGCGCCAGCTCGACCACCGTCTGCTTCGGCGTGAGGTTGAGGTGCGACGCGACCTGCCCGAAGGAGAGGTCGAGGTCCAGGACCAGGGTCTGGTTCGGGTGCCGCTCGGCGGCGATCAGGGCGAGGTTGGTCGCGACCGTCGTGGTCCCGACGCCGCCCTTGGGGCTGAACACCGCGATCACCCGGCGCCCGGACCCGTCGTTGTAGCCGCGGGTGCCGGTGCGCTCCGCCGCCTGCTGGGCGTGGACCGCGAGCGCCTCGACGCGGGCGGCCAGCTCGCCGGTGTCGAACGGCCGGGTCAGGACGTCGTCCGCGTTGGCCTCCAGCAGCGCGATGCGCTCCTCGACGTCGGGCGTCTGCGTGATGGCCAGGATCGGCGCGGCAGGGCCTGAGGCGTCCGCGCGGAGCCGGGCGATGACGTCGGCCACCGGCGTGCCGCCCGGGACACGGTCGATGACCACGAGGCTGTAGCGCGACGCCGAGCTCAGGAGGTCGGCAACCGAGCTCACGACCGTCACGCCGTGCCCGGGCGCCGCGAGCGCCTGGGCCAGCTGGGTCGCGGCGTTGCGGTCCGAGGCCAAGAGCAGGATGGAGAGTTGCACGGTTCCCCCGAGGCAGGCCGCATCACGAGTGCGCCTGAAAGAATACACAAGGCGCCCGGATGGCCGGTGCCGGGTGGTTCCACAGCAGCCGCTCCGCCTCGGCCCGGCGGATCCGCGGCGCCCTGGCCGCCGCGGCGGGACCCCGAGGAGACGCGTGCTATTCTCCCGCAGTCCTTTCTGCTCCGTGTCGGCATGCCGTGAACGGGGCTCATCCCATCGGAAGGAGTCTTGCAGGCCGTGCGCCGCTATGAACTCATGCTCGTCCTCCGGCCCGACGCGCCGGATGAGCGGGCGTCCGCGGTCATCGACCGCACCACGCGCTACGTCGTCGCCTCGGGTGGCCAGATCATCAAGGTCGCGCCCTGGGGCCGCCGCCGGCTCGCGTACCCCATCGACCGCTATCGCGAGGGCTCGTACCACATCGTCGTCTTCGAGAGCCCCGCTGAGGCCATCGCCGAGCTGGAGCGGAGCCTCCAGATCACCGAGGACGTCCTCCGCTCTCTCGTGACCCGAGTCGTCAAGCCCGTCAAGGCGCGCCGCGATGCGGCTGCCGGCGAGGTGGACGACGCCGACATCCCGTCCGGCGAGGACGAGGAGGAGGTCGACGAGGGCGAGCTGATCGACG
>JAJYMP010000122.1 GCA_021786915.1 Chloroflexota bacterium | reverse complement strand
GGCGCGCGCTGGCGTTCTCGTCGCGATGCCGCTGGGCCGCCTTGAGGAATCCCCTCAGCAGGCGCCCGCTGCGCCGGTCGGCCGCGATCTCGGTGGCGTCGATGCGCCGGTACCAGAGCGCCAGCACCGTGAGGTCGGCGAGCGCGTGCATGTGCGCCCGGTACGACCGCGCCGCTGCTCGCGCGACCGCACGGGTGTCGTGGCGGGAGAAGCCAGCAGCCCTGGCCGCCACCGCACCGCTTGCCGCCAGCCGCTTCACGTCCCATTCCCAGGGCCCACGGAGGGTCTCGTCGAAATCGTTGACGTCGAACACGAGATCGCGCTCGGGCGACGCGAACATCCCGAAGTTCGAGAGGTGAGCGTCGCCGCAGATCTGGGTGGTGAGACCCGTCACGGGCGTGTGGGTGAGATCGGAGGCCATCACGATTGCCGAGCCTCGGAGGAAGCCGAACGGGGAGGCGAGCATCCGACCGTACCGGATCGGCACCAGCTCGGCGACCCGAGTCGCGTCCTGCCTCTCGAGAAGGGAGACGGGGTCCGGTCGATCCGGCGGCGGCACCCAGAGGGCATGCGCCGACCGCGCGACCTGCCGGCGCAAGGCGCGACCCGCCGACCGCGTTTCCAGCGGATCCCGGTGGATCGTCTCGTTCGACGGCAGTGCGGCTGCCCGGTCGTCCGACGCGGGCGCGACGAGCTTCATCGGCTTCCTCGACATGGCCGGCCGACCGCCAGGCCGACAGCCGTTGGCTCGACAGGGGAGCGCGGCCTCCGGCGCCTCGTGTGCTGCCCTATCCCGAGTGCGCGGCGCACCAGCGACAGCCCGCCAGCGCTCGTGCATCGAGCTCCACGACGGAGGCGTCCGGCGGGCGCGTGCCCGCGTGGTCGTCCAGATGGAGGACGAACACCAAGTCTCCCGCTCGCTCGCTCCACGATGGCGTTTCTCCACGCCGTCCACAGGGGGTACTCGGGCCCCACGATCTCGCTCGACGTCCTGCCCTCGAACGCGCCGTAGTCCCATTCGGCGAGGTCCGGGTCGGTCTCGACACGATCAGCGAAGCCGGCCAGTCGAGCCGTCTCGAACGCCCGCGACAGGGGGCTCGTGAGGACGAGCGCGAACGGCACGCGGGCGAGCTTCCCGGCGATCGACCGCGCCTGCCCTCGACCGAGGTCGATCAACGGGACATCCGTTCGGCCCGTGTGACGCCCGAGGCGCGCCCACTCGGTCTCGCCGAGACGGACGAGCCAGAGGTCGGGGCGCCGATCTTCGCCCGTGTCGGCCGCGCTCACGCGTCGCCAGCCCGCCACGACGGCCCCGACCGGGCACGCCCCGCCGGTCCCGCCGACCCCGCAGCAGCCGCCCGGGTGACCATGTCGGAAGACTACTGCAGGCTGCTGCGGTGCGCGACGAAGGATCGGGGGCGCCTGGCGTGACGGATGCCGCCCATTCGCGACCGGCTCACCGGCCGACCCGCCGATATGGCACCTGGAGCACGATGAATCTCGGGCGTCCGACGAGGGCCTCCCGGATGCGGTGCGCGTTCTGGTTGTAGAGCATGCGCTCCCACCAGTGCCGGGGCACGTATTCGGGAATGAGCACGACGATCACCTCCGCGGGGTGCTCGGCCTGCTGTGTCTCGACGTAGCGCACGAACGGATTGACGAGCGCCCGGTGTGGCGAGTCGATGATGACCACGGTCGCCCCGGGCTCGTGCCGCTCCACCATTCGCCGGAACCGCTCACCCTCGGCCATGTCCGACGTCACGTGGACCACCTGCACGCTGCGTGCCATCGCCTGCCCGACGCCGATGGCCTGCACGAGGGCACGCGTGAACTCCGGCGCGGCGACGATGACCTGCTCCCGGGTGCGCAGCGGGGAGATCAGGCCATGCGCGCGGACCGCCAGGGCCGACGCCTCGAGCCGGTACTCGCGGTGGACGAAGAGCATGAGCGCGATCAGCACCGGAACGACCACGATGACGATCCAGGCGCCGAGGGCGAACTTCGCGATCACGAAGATGATGACCACCGCGCCCGTCGCGATGGCGCCCATGCCATTCAGGAAGGCGCTGCGGCGCCAGCCCGGGCCGTGCTGTGTGAACCAGTGGCGCACCATGCCCGATTGCGAGAGCGTGAAGGCGGTGAAGACGCCGATCGCGTAGAGCGGGATGAGGGCCTCGACTCGACCGTCGAAGGCGACGACGAGCAGGATCGACACGGCCGCAAGGACGAGAATCCCGGCGTTGAACGCCAGACGCTCCCCACGGAAGGCGAACTGGCGCGGCATGTACCCGTCCCGGGCCAGGAGCGAGGCGACGCGAGGAAAATCGGCGAAGCTCGTCTGCGCGGCGAGGATCAGGATGCCCATCGTGGCGAACTGCAGGACGTACCAGAGGGGACCCTGGCCATAGACGGAGCGCCCGACCTGCGAAAGGACGGACTCGCCGCTCGCGGCGGGCATCGCTCCCGTGACCTGGGCCAGGAATGACGTGCCCACGAAGAGGGTGCCGAGCAGGATGGTCACGATGAGCATGGTCGTCCGCGCGTTCCGCCACTCGGGGGGCTTGAACACGGGAACGCCGTTGGCCACGGCCTCGGTCCCCGTCATGGCCGTGCACCCGTCCGCGAACGCCCGCATGAGGAACAACAGGCCGAACGTCTCGACGGGGACGGCAGCGGGGACGATGCCGGTCACCTGCGGCGGCTGCCCGAGGAACGTGCGCAGCACGCCCAGGCCGATCATCAGCAGTGCGCTGCCGAGCAAGACGTACGTCGGGCCCGCGAAGATCGTGCCGCTGGCACGGATGCCGCGCAGGTTCACGGCCATCACCAGCACGATGAACAAGACGATGAGCGGCACCGCGACCGGGACGAGGACCGGGAAGGCCGAGTAGAGCGCCTGCGCCCCGCTCGACACGCTGACGGCGACCGTGAGGACGTAGTCCGTCAGCAGCGCCGCCGCCGCGACCAGGCCCGGCAGGACGCCGAGGTTCGCCCGGGCGACGATGTAGCTTCCACCGCCGTTGGGATACGCCCGGATGGTCTGCCGGTACGAGAGTGTCACCAGGGCGAGTACGCCGACGATCGCGAAGGAGATCGGCATCAGCCACCCGAGGGCGACGCCGCCCGCGCCAAGCAGGGTGTAGAGGATCGCCTGGGTCGCGTAGGCGACGGACGACAGCACGTCACTCGAGAACATCGGGAGCGCCTTCCACTTCGGGAGGCGATCCATCAGCTCGGACTCGGACCCCAGCGGACGCCCGAACAAGAAGTGCCGAGCTCGCGCCAGCGACCGCCCGAGCGGCGTCGTGGGCTCTTCCGCCGCCAGCTTGGCCCCGAGCACGCCGGGAGCTTCCTGGTCGAAGTACCGCGCCTCGGGCCGCTCGACGGGAGCTCGGCGGCCGTGGGACTTGGCCCCAGGCGGGAGCCTGCGTGGATCGCTCATCCGTCGGGAGGGTCGCTCATGGCTCGGATGATGAGGCCCACCGGATCCGGCTGTCGATACCACCCTCCCCGGCGCATCGGCGGTTCGCCGACGACTTGCTCCATGGCAGCATCGGCCGCGTTCCTCCGTCAGCTGGACGGACAGGACGTCACGCACCGCCCGCCTGCATCAGCCAGGCGATGTTCGAGTGCATCGTCAACTGCCCGGCCGGACATCGCTCGGCGGCTCCAATGAGCGGCCACTCGGCAGCCCGGTAACGATGGCCGGGCCGTCTCGTCGCCCGGCAGGGGTCCGGCTCAGCCGAAGGCAGGCATGTGGGTCTGCCGGGCTGCCCGGGGGATGAGCGCGGTCGCCAGCGCCGAGAGCAGGGCCGCACCCGCGAGCACGGTGAACGCGAAGCCCAGGCGGCCATAGTCGCTGCCGATCAGGAGCCCGGTGAGCAGCGGGCCGACGGCACCGCCGACACCGACCCCGATCCCCCAGACCAGGGCGTTCCCCAGCGACGATGAGCCACGCGGCACGTAGTCGGCCGCCATCGAGAGCAGCAGGGGGAAACCGCTGAACGTGAACAAGCCGAAGACGAACAGCCAGGCCAGGCCGACGGGGCCCGCCGGCGCCGCCAG
>JAJYMP010000124.1 GCA_021786915.1 Chloroflexota bacterium | reverse complement strand
CAGTGCTGCGATCCTTCTCTATCGGGCGCAGTGAGCCGGGGTTTCCGGCTCCCCACCGCAAGAGGGCGGACGGCAAGTAGAGGTTCATCTGGCCCTCGTCGTGGCGGCATGGCAACCGGTCCTGCTTGAAATCATCGCCTTCCGAGGCTGTACGGACAAGGCGTCTCGGCTCGTCTTCTGGCGCTTCTCGATAGGCGATAGTCCTACGTCGCCACGACGCAACGCACGCAATCTCCACCACCGGACCCACGGGCGCAACGCTGCCGCTGGACAACGGGAGCGGGGCATGGTGGCGTACAGGCCACGGGTGAACCGGGGCACCCGGGGAGCGCATCGTCACGGGTAACAGTCGGACCGTTCGGAACGCTGGGGGCAAATGATTCGACAGAGCCCGTTCTGCGTGTTCCCGTAGCGGCGATGAGTCGGCGAGCGGCCCCTGGGCAGACCGATGGGACTGGTCGACGTCGCCAGCCGATGGATGCTCGGCGCGAAGGCGAGGTGCGAATGGAGGAACGAGCGGCATCTGCGGCATGACCGGCATGGACGACCTCGACCGCGAGCCCGCCCGGTGATCTGATGCCGGCAAGGCTCGCCGTGAGCCCGGCAGAGAAGTCCACGAGGGGATCAGGCATCACGACGCACGGCCACCGTCACGGCGATCGCGAGGGCTCGGCCCGCGTCTCGAGTCGCCCTGCGACCGACCCCAAAGATGGCCCGCCGGAGCCCTTGACGAGAACCGAGCGGTGCAGAGAGTCCAGGGGGAACGCCGACGACGGCGATCTCGACCCCATCGCCACACGGACGCTTGCGAGAGCGGTGGCACGGCTCCTCTGGGAGTGGGGACAGGCCGGACGGCCAGCCACCACGCCAGATGCCGAGGGGTACGGCCAGGGTGACCATCGGTGATCGCAGTGCTTCAGGACGACGCATCCTCGACCCAGACTGAGCCGGGCTCGATCGATCGTGCCGGGCTCCGCGGGCGGACGCTCGACGAGCTCCGCGCGATCTGGGTCGCCTACGCCGTCGGCCTGCCCGAGGGTCACGAGCAGTGGCGCCTCGGGGCCGCCTACGTGCGGGAGAGTAACGCGCGCTCGATGACCCGCGAGGCGCCGGCCGTCCAGCTCACCTACACGCTCAACCAGTTCGCCCGACGCCAGATCTGGGTGGAATGGGAAGCCGTGTTCTTCGACAACGCGTCGGGCACCTCCATCGCGGCGCGCGAGGCGTTCCAGCGCCTGCTCGCCGAGGCGCTCGAGGGCCGCTACACGATCATCGGCGCCTACCTGTCGGACCGCCTGTTCCGAAACGCGAAGGAGGCGCAGGAGGTCAAGCACGAGTTCCTTATGCGGGGGATCGAGCTCGACTACCTGGGCAAGCTCGAGGGCGACTCGCGCAGCCCGCTCCTCTGGCAGAGCGAGCGCACCCAGGAACTCATGGACGAGTACTGGGCACGCAAGACGAGCGAGCAGGTCGGGCGGGCCATCGAGCACCTGACGGCGACCGGCCGACCGACGGGGCGACTGCCGGAGGGGTACCGGGTCGGCGAGCGGGGACCCTCGTACATGGGTGAGCCCGGCCGCATCCTCTCGTACGAGCGGAACGAGCCGCTCGCGTCGATCATCGTCGCGGGCAAGGAGCGGTACCTCGAGGGTGCCTCCTACGCGGCGCTCGCGGCCTGGTCGGCCACGACCGATCTCCACGGCATCACGCCGCGCGGCGCCACGATGGACTGGCACTGGTGGGCGGGCACGCTGCGCAACCCGAAGTACGCCGGCTACCAGATGCCCTCCCACTACACCGGCTTCAAGCCCGGCAAGGAGTCGCCCAAGCGGCCGCGCCGCAAGGTCGGCGACCCCGGGCTCGTGCCATGCATGCTCCCGGCGCTGTACCCGCTCGCGGACTGGGAACGCCTCGTGGCAGTATCCGCGAGCCGCCAGAAGTCCGCGAAGGTGCGCCGCACCTATCGGGTCAGCCTGCTCTCCTCGATCGCCTACGACGACCGGTGCGGCCATCGCATCGCCATCCATGCCTGGCTCAAGAACGGCCTGCAGATGATGTGCGGCAAGCCCGATGCGGCCGGGCGCCACTCGGGGCCGATCCGGGTCGACGTGGCCGAGCGCGATCTCGACGCCCTGATCGGCGATCTCCATCTGGCCGACCCGGTCTTCCTCTCGATGGTCGAGCAGGAACTCGAGCGGTTCGCCAGCGGCGACGCGGAGCCAACCCGGATACTCCCTGACCCGGAGATCGCGCGGATCGAGGCCGCACTCTCCGCGCTCGGCCCCGACGCGAGTCCCGAGATGCGCGGCCCGCTCGGGGCGCGCCTCCGGCAGTTGCGCGCCCGGCACGAAGCGCGCGGCGCCGAACGATCCTCGGAGATCCGCCGCTACCGGGCGAGCGTCGACGACCTGCGGAACTGGAACGATGTCTGGGCCCACGCCCACGTGCGTCGCAAGAACGAACTCCTCAAGCTGGCCGGCGTGACGGTCCGGATCGGGCGCCGCCCGGGCGACGAGATGGGGCCCGCCTCACTGCTGTCGATCGAGGCCGCGGATCCCATCTTCGCCCTCGCGTTGGCGTCCGCCCTGACCCAGGTGACATACCACGGTCCGACCCCCGCCGATCCACGTCTCATCCACCTCGACCGTACCCGACAGCAGGCTGCGAGCGGGATTGACCATCGCACGCCGCAGCTTGTGGAGCAGGAGCCAGGCCGTCTCGTAGCGCGAGAGGCCGAGCTGCGCCTGGAGCTGGAGCGCGGAGATGCCGGGCTTGAGGGAGGCGACCAGATACGCCGCCGCGAACCACGTGGTGAGCGGCTGTCGCGTGCCCTGGAGCAGCGTGCCTGCCGTCGCGGAGGTCTGGTGACGGCAGGCTCGGCAGACCCAGAGGCGGCGCGTGCTCAGCAGGTGTGCGTCGCCAACCGCGCCGCACTTGGGACAGCGAAACCCGGCGGGCCAGCGCGTCTCGATCAGGTAGCGCAGGCACGTCGCGTCGTCAGGGAACCGCCGATAGAACTCGCCAAGGCTCCGCGGATAGTCGCCCGCCGTCTTCCCGCCCACGTCGTGACACTACATCTGGTGTCGTGTTGAGACAACCGGATAAGCACGAGAGCAGTTATCGTCGGGGCTTCGGCTCAGGTCCCGCTCTCGCCTCGAACGCCTGCGAGCCTGGCTCGCGCCGAGCTCCACTCCTTGAGCTCGCGCAGGCGGTCCTCGGACACTGACCCGGGCTCGGCCGAGTAGGTCACGATCCCCAGGCCGGGGTCGGCCGGGAACTCGAGGCGCTCGTACGAGAGCGTGAGGTCGCCCACGAGCGGGTGGTGCATCCGCTTGGTGCCGCTCCGGTGGAAGCGCACGTCATGGCGCGCCCACTCCACGCGGAACTCCTCGCTCCGGGTCGACAGGAGCCCGATCAAGTCGGACAGCCCGCGGTCGTAGGGGTTGCGGCCCGCCTCACCGTGCAGGGCGGCGACCGCGTCGCGCATCAGCGTCTCCCAGTCCGGGTAGAAGGTGCGGGCGCGCGGGTCGAGGAACGTGAACCGGGCCGAGTTGACGGGCCGGACCGGGTCGCGGAAGTGCTCCGAGTACAGCGCCTCGAGCAGCGGGTTCGCGTACAGGATGTCGAGGCGGCCGTTGCCCACGAAGGCCGGGACCCCGCCCATCGCGTCCACGAGGCGGCGGATGCTCGGCCGGACGGTCGCCGGCGTCGCCGCCTTGCGCGGCGGCCGCTCCCGGTTGGCGGCCCGGACCAGGTCGGCCAGGTGCGCGTGCTCGGCCTCGTCGAGCTGCAGGGCCCGGCTCACGGACTCGAGGACGTCGTCCGACACCCCCCGTGCATTGCCGCGCTCGAGGCGCGTGTAGTACTCGACGCTGATGCCGGCGAGCAGCGCGACCTCCTCTCGCCGCAGCCCCGCGACGCGGCGGGTCCGGCCGTAGGCCGGCAGCCCGGCGCGCTCCGGCGTGAGCCGGCCGCGGCGGGTGGTGAGGAACTCGCGGATCTCCTGGTCGGTGTCCATGACCCGCACACCGTACGCCCCCACGGCCCCCGGAGGGAGGCACTGGCAGTACAGATCGGA
>JAJYMP010000754.1 GCA_021786915.1 Chloroflexota bacterium | reverse complement strand
ATCCTCGAGGAACTCCACGCGCTCGCGCTGGATGCGCGCCCAATCGAATCCGTGATGGATGGGCTCGAGCCGTCCGGCGGCTGCCGCGATTCGCCGGAGTGCCATCCCGGCGTCGCTGACCGCGGCGATTGACGCCGGATAGTTGCGCCCGGGCTCCGATGGGTCGATATCGATGTGGATCAAGCGGGCCGGCGGAATCCTGAAGGTGATTCCTGGCTCCCAGCTGCTCGCGTCGGTCTCGGGGAATCTCGTCCCGACGGCGAGAATGACGTCCGCTTCGGTCGCCATCCTGTTGGCGACCGGGCTCCCCCAGAACCCGATCATGCCGATCAGTTGCTCGTGGTCCGGCGGCAGCACCCCGGAGCCCATCAGCGTGTGCGCCACTGGCAGCCCGAGGACCTCTGCCACGCGGCGGACCTCGCGGGTGGCGTTCCGCGTGCCTCCGCCTGCGACGAAGAGCGGACGCCGGGCGTGCGCGAGCGCGAGCGCCACGGCTTCGGCAAGCTCGTCCGTGATGGTCGGCGGTTCGACCGCCGACGCGGGCCAGACATCGGCGTCCAGCGGTTCCGCCAGCACGTCCATCGGGATCGAGACGAGGACCGGTCCTGGCCTGCCGGCGAGCATGGTGTCCCAGGCGCGTGCGAGGATCCGTGGGAGCTGGTCCGTCCTCGTGGTCCGCCATGCGCGCTTCACGAACGGCTCATACACGCTCTTCTGATCGGCGTCGCGCCGCAGGTTCATCTCCTGGTGCGGTCCCCGACCCTCGAGATAGGTCGGCACGTCTCCGGCGATGACGAGCAACGGCACGGAGTCGAACGCGGCCGTCGCGACCGCGGTGGTCGCATTCGTGAGGCCCGGTCCTACGTGGGTGAGCAGCACGCCCGGGCGACCTCCCGACCGCGCATATCCGTCCGCCGCGTGACCCGCCACCTGCTCGTGCCGCGCCGTGACGAATCGCGGCCGGCCACGCCGCTCGAGTGCCGCGAGCAGCGAGATGTTGGTGTGCCCGCACAATCCGAAGACCAGGTCGACACCCCGGTCGTCAAGGAATGCTGCCACGTGGTCCGCCACGGTAGCCGTCATCTCGTCCTCTCCAGCTGTTCCCCGATCTCGGCGAGCACGTCGGCGGTGTCCTGGCCCACGTCGCGGCCCAGCGTCGGGACCCAAGGTGGCATCCGGGACAGCTTCGGCACGATACCCGGCGTCAGGACGGTGCGCTCCAGCCTCTCGTCCTCGACTGCCGCAAGCATGTCTCGCGCTTGGAACTGCGGCTCGTCGACGATGTCCGCGATGCTGTTGATGCGGCCGACTGGAACGCGCGCATGGCGGAGCGTGGCAAGCACATCGGCGGACGGTCTGGACACGGTCCACGTCTCGATCGCCGCGTCGAGTTCGTCCGCGCGGCGCACCCGCCCTGGGTTGCGCTGCAGTTCGGGGTCGTCGCGCAGGTCGGGCCGGCCGATGATGCCGGCGAGCGTCTTGAACAGCGGCGTGCTGTTGGCGCCGATGACCACGTAGACTCCGTCGGCACAACGGTACATGTTCGTGGGGGCGGAGTTGTGGGCGATGTTGCCCGTCCGTTCTCGCACGACACCGTGATAGCTGTACTCGGGGAGGACGCCCTCGAGGAGGCTGAATACGCTCTCTGCAAGCGCGACGTCGACGACTTGGCCCACGCCGCTCCGCTCCCGCGTCCGCAGCGCCAGGAGCGTCCCGATCACGGCGTACAGGGCGGCGATGGAATCGCCAAGGCTCAGGCCGACACGCGCCGGCGGCCGATCCGGCTCGCCCGTCAGGTACCGCATCCCGCCGACGGCTTCGCCGATCGTGCCGAAGCACGCCTGATCCGCCAGGGGGCCTGTCTGGCCAAAGCCCGAGATCCGGACGATGACGAGACCTGGGTTGACCTCGTGCAACCGTTCCGGCCCCAGACCCCACGCTTCCAGCCGCCCGGGTCGGAAGTTCTCGATCAGGACATCGGCGCTGGCCGCGAGCTTGCGCACTTCCTCCTGAGCGGACGGTTGGTGCAGGTCGAGGGCGACCGAGCGCTTGCCCCGGCCCTGAACGAGAGACCACAGGCTTCCATGACCATCCACGGGCCTTCCCCACTCACGGAGCGGGTCACCAGGCCCGGGTCGCTCGATCTTGATCACGTCCGCGCCGTAATCCGCGAGCAGACGACCGGCGAACGGTCCCGCGATCAGGGTTCCGAGTTCGATCACGCGGACGCCAGATAGGGGCGGGCGCAGATTCTGATTCTCGCCGCTGCTGGTTGTGGTCGCCATGGGATTCCCGTATAGTGGAACATGCTTCGTGTATTCGGGAACGATAGACGTGGCCGGAAGACGGTGTCAAGAGAGGGACAGGGAGGTGGTGCGCGATGTCGGTCCTCGAGCGCGCGACGCGCATCGTGGACAGGGTTTGCAGTGCGAGCGGGCCCGTGACGCTGACAGACATCGCCCATGCGCTTGATGAACCCCGCTCGTCGATCCACCGCCTGCTGACCGACCTCGTGACGCTCGGTCTGCTGACGCGGATGGACGGGGTGACATACCTGCCCGGCCCGCGCCTGGCGCAATGGGGCGAGGTCGCGGCCCGATCGCTCGACCTGGCCCAGCTGTCGCGGCCCATTCTCGAGGAGCTCCGCGACCGCACGGGCGAGAGCGTCCGGCTCTACGTGCGCGACGGCAACAGTCGCGTCTGCGCCGCGACGGTCGAGGGGACCTTCGAGCTCCGGCACATCACGCCAGTCGGGCGGCGGCTGCCCCTGCGGGTGGGGGCCGCGGGCAAGCTCATTCTTGCCTACGCGAGTCCGGACTTGCAGCACCGTGAGCTGGCGCTCGCCGTGACGGATCCGGTCTCGCCGGGTGCCTTGTCGGCACAGGCGCTCGAGCGACAGCTCGAGGAGATCCGGCGCAGCGGGTGGTCGGTCTCCACGGCGGAGCGGGAGGAAGGGCTCGCGGCGGCCGCGGTGCCCGTCAGGGACCGGGCGGGCCGGGTGGTGGCGGCGCTTTCCCTCTCCGGCCCTTCCAGCCGCCTCACCTCTGAAAAACTGGAGTCGTTGCGGCCCAGCGTGACGGACGCGGCACGCCGCCTGAGCGAACGGCTGGGGTGGCGTGGACCGAACCTGGGAGGCGCGGCGGACTGGGGAAGCCGGATCGAGACAGACCCTTGACAACTTGTGGCGCCGTGATCAAGCATGCGCGGAGCGTCCCACTTTTCACGCGTCGTTCCCAAATAGTGGAATGCGGAGGTCGTGAGCGCAGACGGAGACCCTGCCTGAATAGGCGAACCACGAGTGCGCGCGGAGACGTATCAAGGGGTACCGCCTACATCTCCTCGCGCGTGCAGGCGACGGGCATCGGCTCATCGGGGACTGCGAATGCCCGGCCGGCTTCGCCCCCGGTTCCGTTAGTGTGGACTGGGGTTGTCTCAACTGAGGAGGAGGGCGCGAGATGCATCGCACCGGTACGTGGCGGAAGAGCGGCTACGTCGTCGTCGCGTGGGCCGTGATGGCACTCATCGCGGCGTGCAGTTCGTCGCCAGGCGGCTCGCCCGCGAGTCCCACGAACGCGGCCGCGGCCGCGTCCGCCGGCGGGGGCAGCCCGATCAAGATCGCGATCATCGACGCGCAGAGCGGCCAGCTCAGCTCACTCGGCGTCGACGAAGTCCAGGGCGTGAAGCTGGCGGTGAATGCGGCGAACCAGGCCGGCGGCATCGACGGTCGGCAGATTCAGCTGCAGGTCTTCGACGACAAGGGTGATCCGACGACCTCCACGAACGTCGCGCAGGCCGTCGTGAGCGGCGGCTACGTGTTCGTCTTTGGCACGGCCGAGTCCACGGACTCGCTGGCGATCGCGCCAATCCTCGAGAAGGCGCAGATCCCGATGATCACGTCCGGTCAGGCGGACGCGCTCGCCAACCTCCACGATCCCTTCATGTTCCTCAACACGCCGACGAGCAGCGCGTTCGACCAGACGCTCGCGAACTACGCCGTCAAGACCAAGGGATTCAAGAACATCGCGATGATCACCAACAACGACTCGTACGGCAAGAGCGAGCACGACGCGTTCCTGGCCGCACTCAAGGGACTC
>JAJYMP010000042.1 GCA_021786915.1 Chloroflexota bacterium | reverse complement strand
CGCGGGGGCCTTCTTCGGGGCGGAGGCCTTGGCGGCCGGCTTCGCGCCGGCCTTGGCCGCAGTCTTCGGCGCCGCGGTCTTCGCAGCAGCCTTGGGCGCAGCCTTCGCTGCGGCAGCCTTGGGCGCCGTCTTCGCGGTCGCCGCCTTGGCGGCCGGCTTGGCCGTGGTTGCCTTGGCCGCAGTCGCCTTGGCGGCGGTCGCCTTCGGCGCGGCTTTCGTGGCAGCTGCCCTGGCGGGTTTCGCGTCGGTCTTGGCGGCTGCGGCGGCCGCAGCCGGGACTGCCTCGGCGCGGGTGGTCCGCGTCAGGGCTGCGCGAGCCTTGCCCGCTGCGGTCTGGGCGCCCTTCGCCTTGACGGCCTTGCCGGCTGCGATCCGGGCCTTGGCGGCCTTCGCGGCAGCGGCCTTGCCGGTGCTCTTGGCGACGTGGCCGGCGCTCACGACGGCCTGGCCGCCGAGGACGGCGTTGACCTTCTTCGCGAGGCGGCTCTTGCGGCGGGCAGCGGCGTTGGGGTGGATGGCGCCAACCTTGGCGGCCCGGTCAAGCGCCGAGACGGCTTCGGCCAGCGTGGTCGCGACGTCCGCGGCCTCGGGCTGTGCGGTGGCCGTGCTGAGGGCCTTGGCGACCAGGGTCTTCGCCGCGGACCGCCGGGGCTGGAGGATCGCGTGCCGGCGCTCAGCCTGGCGGACGCCCTTCAGCCCGGACGGGGTGCGAGCGCCCTGCCATTTCCGGGGCGTTCTAGCCAAGGTGGCAATTCTCCGTTTCGGTGTGCTCGGGTGATCGAGACGCGCGCGGGCGAAGCATGCCCACAGGCGCGACGGCGAATAGTAGCAGAGGCCCTCCCGAATCGGCCAACGCGAATGGCGCTCCGCTCAGCTCCGGATTCGCATCGCCCGATAGCGGCGGATCAGCGCCGCGGTGGACGTGTCGTGGTCATTGGCCACGGGACCTTCGGAGGCGCCCAGCTCGCCCGCGATCCGCGTGGCCAGCACCTTGCCCAGCTCCACGCCCCACTGGTCGAAGCTGTCGATCCCCCAGATCACGCCCTGCACGAACACCTTGTGCTCGTACAGCGCCACCAGGGCGCCCAGCGTCCGCGGCGTGAGCGTGTCGGCGAGGATCACCGATGTCGGTCGGTTGCCCTCGAACACCCGCGCGTTCACCTGCGCCCCGGGCACCCCGGCGGCCGCGACCTCCTCGCGCGTCTTGCCGAACGCGAACGCCTCGGCCTGGGCGAACAGGTTCGCCATCAGCAGGTCGTGGTGGCGGCCGACCTCGGTGGTCGGGTTGACGAAGCCGATGAGGTCCGCTGGGACGATGTGGGTCCCCTGGTGCAGCAGTTGGTAGTAGGCGTGCTGGCCGTTGGTGCCCGCGGTGCCCCAGACGATCGGCCCCGTGGCGTAGGTCACCCGCGAGCCGTCGATCCGCACCGACTTCCCGTTCGACTCCATGTCGAGCTGCTGCAGGTAGGCCGGGAAGCGGTTGAGCTCTTGGCTGTAGGGCAGCACCGCGTGGCTCGCGAAGCCGAACAAGTTGCCGTACCAGACGCCGAGCAGGGCCATGAGCACCGGCAGGTTCTGGTCGAGCGGCGCGCTCCGGAAGTGCTCGTCCATCTCGCGGAAGCCCGCGAGCATGGAGCGGAAGGCGTCGGGCCCGATCGCGACCATCAGCGACAGCCCGATGGCCGAGTCCATCGAGTACCGGCCGCCCACCCAGTCCCAGAAGCCGAACATGTTGGCCGGGTCGATGCCGAACTCGCGGACCTTCTCGGCGTTCGTGCTGACTGCCACGAAGTGCCGGGCCACCGCCGACGCGTCGTCGCCCAGGCCAGCCAGCAGCCAGTCGCGGGCTGAGGTGGCGTTGGTGAGCGTCTCGATGGTCGTGAACGTCTTGCTCGACACGATGAACAGCGTCTCGGCCGGGTCGAGGTCGATGACCGCCTCCCGCAGGTCGGCGCCGTCCACGTTGGACACGAAGCGGAAGCGCATCGCACGGTCCGACGCGTTGCGCAGCGCCTCGCTCGCCATCGCGGGTCCCAGGTCCGACCCGCCGATGCCGATGTTGACCACGTTGCGGATCCGCTTGCCGGTCTTGCCCCGCCACTCGCCGTCCCGGACGCGCACCGCGAAGTCCGCCATCCGGTCGAGCACCTCGTGCACGTCGGCCGCCACGTCCTGGCCGTCCACGACCAGGCGCCCGTCGCGCGGGATCCGCAGCGCGGTGTGGAGCACCGAGCGGTTCTCGGTCACGTTGATCCGGTCGCCCGCGAACATCGCCTCGCGCCGCTCCTCGACGCGGGCGGTCCTGGCCAGGTCCAGCAGCAGGGGCAGCGTGTCTGCCGTGATGCGGTGCTTGGAATAGTCGAGGTACAGGCCTGCCCCTTCGGCCGTGCAGCGCGTCGCGCGCTCGGGGTCGGCGGAGAACAGGTCGCGCAGGTGGTAGTCGCGCACGGCCGCGTGGTGGGCGGCGAGCGCGGCCCAGGCGGGGGTCTGGTCGATGGGCTGGGAGGCGGTCTCGGTCTCGGTCATGGCAGCCGAAGCGTACGCCGCGGGCGCGAACTACGTCCTCGGTCGCGCCTCCGCGTCAACGCGGTCCCAGCCGTCCGCGCCGAGCGCGTGGAGCTCGCCCAGGGCGATGTCGAACCAGGCTCCGGCGAGGGCGATCGTGCCGGCAGCCTCGCGGGCGCGCACCCACGGGAACGTTCGAAGGTTGGCGAGCGACTGCTCCACGGTGAGGTGCTCCAGGCGCGTGCGGCGCCGCTCGGGATCGGCGGCCTCGTCGGGCGCCAGCAGCGGCTCGAGGTCCCGCACGCCCGCCACCCAGGCGCCGATGAAGTCCGTCGCGCTGAGGGCCGGTCCCTTGCCCAGGGCGGCCGCCACGCCACCGCACCGCCCGTGACCCATCACGAGGATCGTCGACACGCCCAGCGCGAGGACCGCGTACTCGAGCGCAGCGCTGGCTGCGTGGCTGCGCGCGTCGGGCGCGTACACGGGCACGAGTGCGGCAACGTTGCGCACGACGAACAGCTCGCCCGGCCCGGCGTCGAAGACCATCTCCGGCCCGGACCGGGAGTCCGAGCAGGCGACGACCATCGTGCGCGGCGACTGTCCGTCGGTGCCCAGGCGGCGGTAGCGGTCGGCCTCGGCAGGGTAGCGGTCGGCGCGGAAGCGGCGGTAGCCGGCGAGCAGGTCGCCGGGGAGCGCGTGGGACGGCATGGAACGGATCGTAGCGGCACAGGCGCGAGGGCGGCGGGCACGGGGCGGCCCTATCGGCGGTGGACGCTCCCAGTGCTCCAGCTCCTCCGGTGCCGCCGCGAGGGCGCACGGGGCGGCCCTATCGGCCGTGGAGACTTCGGTTGGGCCGCTCTATGCCGCCGACCGAGGCGTGGCCGTACGCCGAGAGGCATGGGCCGGCCAGCGCGGCGGCCGGCGCTCGGGTAGGGCCGCTGCGTGCACTCTGCGGGGACGGCCGCTCGTCGGGAGACGGACTGCAGGGCGAGTGCCGGGCAGCCAGCTGTCAGGCGGGGTCCTCGCGGAGCCGCGCGTACATCACGAGGTCGTGGTAGGCACCGGCCCGGAACTGCGCCCCGCGATTGACGCCCTCGCGGGTGAAGCCCGCCTTCTCGAGCGAGCGCTGCTCGGGCAGGTTGTCGACATCGGTCGACGCCTCGACGCGGTGGAGGCTCGTGGTCTCGAACAGGTAGTCGGCCGCAAGGCGCTGCGCCTCGGTCCCGTAACCGCGGCCGCGGGCTCCCGGCTCCACGTCGACGCCGATCATCCAGGCGTCCGACTCGGGGTTCGGTCCGTAGCGAACGCGACGCCAACTGATGGTGCCGACGACCGTCGCGTCGTCGGTGCGCTCGATGAGCAACGTGCCGTTCTGATCGTCGCGCAGCGGCTGCCGGGCCAGCACATCGCGGTCGATCGAGTGGGGCGCCATGCCGAAGTCGTTGAAGCCGCCATCGGTCTGCTCGCGGCGCACCATCGCCTCGAGCAGGTCCCGAAGACCACCGGTCTTCAGCTGGCTCATCACCCGCCCCGGGGTCGTCTCCCCGCTCTCCCATTCCATCCAGGAGTCGAGCAGCTTGCGGGGGTCGGGAGGCGG
>JAJYMP010000469.1 GCA_021786915.1 Chloroflexota bacterium | reverse complement strand
ACCCTGACCTGGCCACGCTCTCGCTCGACGAGCTGGAGCTGCGCTGGGCCGACACGGCTGCGCGCGGGGCGATCTCCGCCGAGTCGATGACGGGCGCCGACCGCAAGGCCCAGGCGCTCGGCGTCGCGAGCGAGACGCTCATGGAGCACGCAGGGACCGCGGTGGCAGCCGCCGCCCACGCGCTGCTCGTCCACAACAATCGCGAGGGCCGGCCGGTGCTCGTCTTCGGCGGGCCGGGCAACAACGGCGGCGACGGCTTCGTGGCCGCGCGCCGGCTGGCCGCCTGGGGCGTCCCCGTGATCGCGGTGCTGGTGTCGGGCGTCGAGCGACCCGGCACGGCCGACGCTGCGCGCAACTGGAAGCGCCTCGACGGCCTCGCGGGCGTGACCCTGATCCACGCGCCCGTGGCCCGAGATGTCGCCATCCTGGGGCAGGGGATCGACAAGGCCGGGATCATCGTGGACGCGCTGCTGGGCACCGGCGTCCGGGGCCGCCTCCGCGAGCCGGTCCGCGCTGCGGTCGAGGTCATCCAGCACGCGCGCGACGGGGGCACGCCGGTGCTGGCCGTGGACACGCCGACCGCGCTCGACCTGACCTCGGGCGAGCCGTCCGACCCGGTCGTCCGAGCTGACCTGACCGTCACCTTCCACCGGCCCAAGCTGGGCCTCCAGACGAAGCTCGGGCGCGCGCTGGCGGGGCGCGTCCTCGTGGCGCCGATCGGCATCCCGGTCGCGGCGGACCGGGGCTGAGCGCCGACATGCCCGACCGTCTGCCCGCCGCATCGTCCCGCCAGCCCGGCCTGCGCGAGGTCCTGCTCGTCGCGGCGCTCGTCGTCGTGGTCGTCCTCGCGGCCGACGCCCTCACCAACGTCCTCCCGACTGACATCCAGAACGTCGTCGTCCACACCCCCCTCGCGATCGTCGTGCTCGTCCTCGGCACCGTGATCGTCCTGTGGCGCATCCTGCGCGCGCCCGAACCCTAGAGGCCCCCGAGATGACCCAATCGCCGTCGTCCGCCACAATTGCATCCCGCCCTCCCCTCGCCGCCCGGGGCGCCGACCTCGAGCAGCTGGGCCGCGAGACGTGGGACGTGCTGATCGTCGGCGGCGGGATCGTCGGCTGCGGCGCCCTCCTCGATGCGGCGAGCCGCGGGCTGCGGGCCGCGCTCATCGAGCAGGACGACGTGGCGGTGGGGACCTCGTCGCGGTCGTCGCGGCTCATCCACGGCGGACTCCGCTACCTCGAGCAGTTCCACGTCGGCCTGGTCCGCGAGGCGCTCCACGAGCGGGCCCGGCTCCTCGAGCTCGCGCCGCACCTCGTCCGCCTCGAGCGGTTCCTGTTCCCGCTGTACGGGCGCCCGGTGATCACGCGCTCGTTCTTCCAGGCCGGCCTCACCCTGTACGACCTGCTCGGGTCGGCGAAGTCGGGCGGCCGCCACCACCACCTATCAGTCGAGCGCGCGCTCGAGCTCGCGCCTGGCCTGCATCGGGCCGGCCTCCAGGGCGCGATGCTTTACAGCGACGGCATGGAGGACGACGCCCGCTACACGCTCGCGGTGCTCCGGACCGCGCGCCGCGAGGGCGGCCTGGCCGTCACGCGCGTGCGAGCGGTGCGTGCGGTGCGCGAGGGCGAGCGGATCGCCGGCGCCACGGTCCGCGACGAGCTCACGGGCGTCGAGTTCGACGTGCGGGCCACCACCGTGCTCGACGCGACCGGCGTCTGGGGCTCCAGGCCCGACCGGCCGTTCGGCGGCGACAAGGCCACGTTCAACGTCCTGCCGTCGCGCGGCACCCACATCGTCGTCCCGCGCGAGCGGATCCCGGTCAAGACCGGGGTCACGATCCGGGTGCCGGGCAAGGTGGCGTTCATGGTCCCGTGGCCGCGCCACTGGGTCATCGGCACCACCGACGAGCCGTTCAAGGGACCGGTTGACCGACCGTCCGCGAGCGGCGCCGAGGTGGACAAGATCCTGGCTGCGCTCAACGGCGCCTTCGACGCCAACGTCACCCGCGCCGACATCGTGGGGACCTTCGCCGGGCTGCGCCCCCTGATCGCGCCGTCAGGTGCCAGTTCGACCGTCAAGGTGTCGCGCGAGCACAAGGTGGCCGTCGAGGATCGCGGGCTCGTCCGGATCAGCGGCGGCAAGTACACGACGTACCGCCTGATGGCGCGCGATGCGATCGACGCGGTGCTGGGCGACGACGCGAGGGACCGCCCGAGCGGGACGGCGGAGCTGCCGATCATCGGTGCCGCGCCTCGAGCCGAGCTGGACGCGCTCGCCGCGCGGCTCGCCCGCGAGCCCGGGATGGACGCGGAGGGGGCGCAGTCGCTGGTCGACCGCCACGGCACCGAGGCGGTCGAGGTGCTGGCGCTCGGTCGCGAGCACGATCTGGTCCGGCCGCTGGTGGCCGGACACCCGTTCCTCGAGGCCGAAGTGGCGTGGGCGGCCGAACGCGAGCTGGCGATGGCCCTGGACGACATCATGACCCGGCGCATGCGGCTCTCGATGACGCTTCCCGACCGCGGCGCGTGCGTCGCAGAGCGGGTGGCGGAGCTCGCCGGCGGTGTCCTCGGCTGGGGCGCGGAACGCCAGGCTTCGGAGGTCGCGGGCTACCTCGAGGGAGCCCACCGCGAGTTCGACGTCCCCGCCTAGCCGACCGCCGCGACGTGCGGGAATCGGGCGTCGCGGATAGGTTCCACAGGGCGGAAATTGGGTATCGCCACGCCCGTCGATTGAGGGTAGAGTGCGGCTGCGCGTACCCGCGCGCAGCTCACACCCGTTCGCACGCCCGACGCCTTGGTCTCCTCCGGATTTTGCTCGAGGGCCTGGTCTAGAAGCGGCGACAACTGGAGGAGATCGGCACGTGGCCGACAAGACCTTGACCTGTTCCGACTGCGGAATGGAATTCGCGTTCACGGAGCGAGAACAGGCCTTCTACGCCGAGAAGGGTTTCTCGGAGCCCCGTCGCTGCCCGTCCTGCCGCGCCAGCCGCAAAGCCGCCCGCTCGGGCGGTGACAGCAGCTACGGCGGCGGCTCGTACTCGGCTGGCAGCGGTTACGACTCCGGGTACGGCGGTGGCGGCGGCTATTCCGCCGGGGGCTACGGCGGCGGCGGGGGCTTCGGCAACCGCAGCAGCGGTCCGCGCGAGATGTTCACCGCGACCTGCAGCAGCTGCGGCCGCGAGGCTCGCGTCCCGTTCCGCCCCACCAACGGCAAGCCGGTCTACTGCTCGGACTGCTTCCGCTCGCAGCGCGGCGGCTGAGCTCCAACCGCACGACCGGGCCGCGATATCGCGGCCCGGTTTCGCGTTAACTGGGGTTCGGACGCCACGGACGCCGATCCGCGCGCGCCGCGCCTCAATCGCCTGAGATCGGCAGCTCCATCTCGACCGTGCGCGGCCGCGGCGCAGCCGGCTCGACGGCCGGAACCGGCGCCAGGCGGAACCCGTGGCGCGCGTAGAGGCGCTGCGCGCGCAGGTTCGGTGTCATCACCCGCAGGACCAGCCGCTCAGCGCCCGCGGCCCGCGCCTCGTCGATGCAGCGTCGGATCAGGGCGTCGCTCACCCCGTGCTGCCGGCCGCGCAGTCCCGGCGCCACCCAGACCCACGAGACCTTGAGGGTCCGCGGCTCGTTCTCGATCGGGCGGACCGCGGAGAGCCCCACGTCGCGGCCATCGACCACCGCCACGAGGACGCGGTTGCCGGCGACCCTCCGCCGCCACTCCGCCTCTGCGACCTGCTCCTCGTCTTCGAGCCTGGTGCCGAACGCGGTCGGGTCGGTCGAGAGCGTCGCGATCCGCAGGTCGCGCAGCCTGGCCCAGTCGCCCTCGTCGAGCCGCTCGATGCGCACGGGCGACGGAGCGGGCGACGGGGCGCTCGGCGGCGGCGCCCCCGCACCCGACCCGGGTGTCTCGCGGCTGGGATCGGATTGCGCCTGCGTCATGGAGCCTCCGTCAGGGCCGAGGGCGGTCGCCCCAGCCGCCCCAGTGTGCCGCGCGAGGGCCATCCGCGCAGGGTCGTCGGCCACGGGCCATCGCCGACGCCCGGTGTAGGATCGCGGCGGCGTCGTCCCGCATCGGCGCCAGGGCGCACGCCCGTCCCCCAGC
>JAJYMP010000700.1 GCA_021786915.1 Chloroflexota bacterium | reverse complement strand
CGAGATGCTCCAGGCCGCCGACACCGTGGGCGTGTTCCAGGTGGAGAGCCGGGCACAGATGCAGACGCTGCCGAAGTCGCGCCCCCAGAACCTCGACGACCTGGTGGTGGAGGTCGCGATCATCCGGCCGGGCCCGATCCAGGGCAACGCGGTCCACCCGTACCTGCGCCGCAAGCAAGGCCTTGAGCCCGTGACCTACCTGCACCCGAGCCTCGAGCCCATCCTCCACGACACCCTCGGCGTGATCCTGTACCAGGAGCAGGTGATGAAGATCGCGATCGACGTCGCGGGCTTCACGCCGGCCGGCTCGGACGCGTTCCGCCGGGCGATGGGCACGTACCGCAGCAAGCGCGAGATGGACCGCCTCCACGACGAGTTCGTCGGCGGCTGCACCCGCCTCCACGGCATGCCGGCCGATGACGCCGAGGAGCTCTTCCGTCGCGTCGCCGCGTTCGCGTCCTTCGGCTTCGCCAAGAGCCACGCCGCCGCCTTCGCCCGGACGGCCTACGAATCGAGCTTCCTCAAGCTGTTCTACCCGGCGCAGTTCACGGTGGGGCTCGTCAACGCCCAGCCGATGGGCTTCTACCCGGTCGAGGTGCTGATCAACGACGCCAAGCGCCACGGCGTGGCGGTGCTGCCCGTGGACGTCAACGCGAGCAGCTATCGGACGACGACCGAATGGGTGGGCCGGCCCGGCTGGGCGCTGGCGGGGGCGGCGGGCGACGACGGCTCGCACGACGCGGACCCGGGCGAGGAGCTCCCGGAGGGCTGCGGGACCGACGCCCGCCCGCGGCCCGTCCGCTCGCCTGCCTGCGTGATCCCCACCGCGGCCGCCCGCGAGCACTGGGTCGCCGAGAGCGTCACCGGCTGGGGGATCCGCCTCGGGCTGCACCTGGTCAAGGGGATCGGCGAGGAGCAGGCGGCGCGCCTCGACGAGGAGCTGGCGCGCGGCCCGTATCGAACCCTCGCCGAGGTCGTGGAGCGGACGGGCCTGGCCGAAGAGGTCGTGGAGCGGCTGATCCGCGCCGGGGCACTGGACTCGCTGGGGCGCCCGCGGCGGGAGCTGCTGTGGCAGCTGCGCGAGGTGGCGGGCGCGTCGAGGGGGCGCGTGGACGGGAAGCCGGTCCGCGGCGCAGCGGGCGGCAGGGCGGCGGGCCGGCCGATGGACCTGCGGCTGCCGCCGACCGAGGCGCCCGCGCTGCCGCCGATCGGGGAGGCGGAGCGGCTGGGCGATTCCTACGCCGTGGTGGGGCTTGACGCGAGACGCCAGGCCGTGGCGCTGTTCCGCGACGCGCTCGACGCGATCGGTGCGGCAACCAACTCCTCGCTGGCGGATCGGCGGCCCGGGACGGTGCGGATCGGCGGGCTGGTGGTCACCCGCCAGCACCCGATGACCGCGCGCGGCACCGTCTTCCTCGCGCTCGAGGACGAGACGGGCATGGTCAACGTCACGCTGTGGCCCGATGCGTGGCAGCGGTGGCGCTCGATCGTGCGGCGCCACGCCCTGCTGCTGGTGGACGGCGACCTCCAGCGCGACGGCGACGTGGTCAACGTGATCGCCCGGCGGGTCGAGGGCCTGGTGGACGCGACGCAGGCGGCGGACGGGCCCGGCCACCCGCACGGCGTGCGCCAGCTGGGGATGGCCGGGATGCGGCGGCTCGGCTGAGGACCGCCGCGGCGGCCGTCCGAGGAGCCTAGCTCGAGAGGCGGTTCCGCCGGACGTTGCCCCGACCCTGCACCGGCTTCGCCGCGGTCCGCCCGCGCTGGCCGCGGTTCGGGTTGAGGAGCTCGAGGAACCGCTTGTACCAGGCGATGCCGGCGGCGAAGAACGCCGACCCGACGATGCCGAAGGCCCAGGCGTAGAGCAGGTACTGCCCGGTCAGGCCCGCCATGCTCTCGGCGGGCTGGGCCAGGATGATGATCGACAGGCAGAGCGCAGCGAACGCCCCGAACACCAGGCCCACGAGGTACGTCGCCCGAGGCAGCATGAAGCCGATCAGCAGTGCTGCGCCGAACGGCGGAGGACCGATGAACAGGCTCACCAGCAGGCTGCCGATGTAGGCCACCGTGGTCGCGCCCGATGCGGCGGCGCCGCCCGCGGCCGTGCTGTTCAGCGAGCCGCCGACGCCCACGATCACGACCGTGCCCGCGACGGCGAGCGCCGCGGAGAGGAGCACGCTCCAGTGCACGAGGAGCCGAGGCAGGAGCGCGAGGTCCTCCCGGTAGTTCGGCGCGTGGTAGGCGGCGCGGGCGGAGCTCATGAAGCCCGGGCGTGGCGGACGGGTGGCAGCCGACCCTGACGCGGCCGCCGATGACGAGCTCGCACCGCGCGCGGGCGCCGTCGGCCGGCGCCGGGTGCTGCTGCCGGATGAGGTCTCGGCCTCGTCGACCAGCTCGTCGCCTTCGTCCGCCCCGCCGTTGTCCTCGGCAAACTGGGCCCGGTAGCGGCGGCGGGCCTCAGTGCGATCGGTGCGCTTGGCGCGGGCCAAGGGGTGCCTCCTGTTAGGGCGCGAAGGGAACGGGCGCGAGCGGATGCATGGTACCGGGTCCCGCTCGTTCAGTTGAGTGCGCGATAAGTGGTGCGCCCTAGGGTAGCCCGTGCAACTCGACCCGCCGCCGACCCCGCCCTGGAGGCCTTCGATGGCGCGTGTCCGGCCCGCGGTGTACGCGGCGCTCCTCCTCGTCCTGCTCGTCGCTGCGAACGTGGCGGCAGCCATCCCGCCCGGCGAGGCCGATCCGCTGGCGGTCGTCGGGTGGCCGCCCTCGACGGGGATCGTGGTCGCCGAGGTGGTGACCGGCGGCGCCTCGGCCTCGGACGAGTACGTCGAGCTGGCCAACGCGGGCTCGATCCCGGCCGATCTGTCGGGGCTCGAAGTCGCCTATGCGACGAGCTCCGGCGCCACGGTGACCAAGAAGGCGGCATGGACGGCGTCGCTCACCCTGGCTCCCGGCCAGCACCTGCTGCTCGCGAACGCAGCCGGCGCCTACGCCTCGATCGCCGACGCCCTGCACAGCACGGGTCTGGCGGCGACGGGCGGGGCGATCGTCCTGCGGGCGACCGGCGGCGCCGTGGTGGACGCCGTGGGCTGGGGCGACGCGGCGAACGCGTTCGTCGAGGATGTGGCGGCCCCGGCGCCAGCGGCCGGCCAGTCGATCGAGCGGTTGCCCGGCGCCGGACGCAACGCCGTCGACACGAACAGCAACGCCTCGGACTTCGTCGTGAATCCGGCGCCCGAGCCGCAGGATCTCGCTGCGTGGCCGGCGCCCTCGCCGTCGCCGACCCCGACCCCGAGCCCGTCGGCGTCGTCGAGCGATCCGGCGACCCCGACGCCGCAACCGTCGATCACGCCCCCGCCGACGACCGAGCCCAGCCCGACGGCCGAGCCGTCCGCGACACCCTCGGCGACGGCGGAGCCCTCCCCGAGCACCACGCCTGCACCCCTGCCCTCCCCGTCGGTTTCGCCGAGGCCAACCGAGTCGCCCCTGCCGACTGGATCGCCTGCCCCGAGCGTCGCGCCGACGCCGACGCCCTCCCCGGCCCCGACGGCATCGCCCAGCGCTCCACCACCCAGCCCGACACCGCAGCCCACGACTGCGCCCATGACGATCACCGCGGCCCGGTCCCTGCCCGACGGCAGCAGCGCCGCCATCGAGGGCACGCTCACCACGGCCCTAGGCGCGCTCGAGTCGGGGCGGACCGGCTTCGTCCAGGACCCGAGCGGCGGCATCGCGCTGTATCTCGACGCCGCCTACGGCACGCCCATCCCGGCAGGCGCATGGGTTCACGCCGCCGGGATCGTCGGCACGCGCTACGGCGAGCGCACCCTCAGAGTGGCCGGCGCTGACGTCGCCGTGCTGGCCGTGGCGGGCCTCCCGGCACCGCTCGACGTCGAGACCGGCGCTGCCGGCGAGGCGCTCGAGGGGCTGCGACTGCGCGTGAGCGGCGTGATCACCGAGGCCCCGACACCGCTGGCGGACGGGATGGGCGTCACGATCGACGATGGCTCGGGCCCGGTGCGGGTCGTGGTCGCGCCCGGGGCGACGAGCGCCGCGGCGCCCGAGACGGGGATGATCGCCACCGCGACGGGCCCCCCCGGCCAGCGCGACAGCA
>JAJYMP010000410.1 GCA_021786915.1 Chloroflexota bacterium | reverse complement strand
GCGGCGTCGGACGACATCGCGCGGGTGGTCGACCAGACGGCGAGCGGCGTGACCGCCATGGAGGCGTCATCGGGCGCCGTCAGCCGCTCGATCGGCTCGATCGCCGCGGTGTCCGAGGAGAACAGCGCCGCCGCCGAGGAGGTCTCCGCCGCCACCGAGGAGATGAGCGCCCAGGCCGAGGAGGTCGTGGCCAGCGCCGCGACCCTCGCGGACATGGCGTCCCAGCTCGACGCCCTGGTGGCCAGGTTCACACTCCAGCACCATGCCGCGAGCCCGGCAGGTCATCCGCTGGCAACCGTCGTCCAGCGGCGGCGCCAGGACGACTGGCAGCGCAAGGCCAGCTAGGCCTTCGCCAACCCGGCGGGCGAGGTCAGTCGCCGGGGCACCACATGCGGGGGCGTGACGAGGCCGACGTTGCGCTCCCCCATCCCCACTTCGGCCTGTCCCGCCCTCGCGTCGGCCGCCGCCAGTCGTGGCGCGGCGGGACCCGCGCTCAGTGCGCCTCGGCCGGCCTCGGCGCCACACCCAGCTGATCGAGCGCCTCGACGACCTGTGCCGTGATGCCGGGCACGTCGAGCCGGAGCAGGCGCCGCAGGTCGGTCACGGCCCCGTGGTCGACGAACCGGTCGCCCGGGATCCCGATCACCCGTACGTGCGTCTCGCGGTACACCGGATCCACCGCCCGCGCCTCCTCGACAGCCTCGAGGACGCTGCTGCCGAACCCACCGGTCACCACGCTCTCCTCGAGCGTGGCCACAAGGCGCTTGCCGCGGGCCTGGTCCAGGATCAGCTGCCGGTCCAGCGGCTTGGCGTACCGGGCGTTGATCACCCCGGCCGACCAGCCGAGCGACTCGAGGGACGACGCGACGTCCATCGCCCGCATGGTGATCGGCCCGAACGCCACGAGCAGCAGGTCCCGGCCCTCGCGGAGAACCTCGCCGCGCCCGACGGGCAGAACCTCGGGCTCGCGCTCCGGCACGCCGAACCCCGCGTCGCGCGGGTAGTGCAGCGCGAACGGGTGGTCCTGGGCGAAGGCAGTCCGCAGCAGCGAGCGGAGCTCCTGCTCGTCCTTGGGGCTCGCGACGACGAGGTTGGGCAGCATGAGCTGGGCCGGCAGCGTGAACATCCCCTGGTGGCTGGTGCCGTCCTCGCCCACGAGACCCGCCCGGTCCACGGCGAGGACCACCGCTGCATCGTTCTGGCAGACGTCGTGGACCGTCTGGTCGAACGCGCGCTGGAGGAACGTGGAGTACAGCGCCACCACCGGCCGCATCCCGCCCAGCGCCAGGCCCGTCGCGAGCGTGACAGCGTGCTGCTCGGCGATCCCCACGTCGATGAAGCGGTCCGGGAACCGGGCCTGGAACTTGGCGAGGCCGGTGCCCGTGGGCATGCCGGCGGTGATCCCCACGATGCGCCTGTCGTTGGCACCCAGGTCGAGCAGCTCTGTCGCGAAGAACGCTGTGTAGTTGGGCGTCTTCTTCGCCTCGGCCGCGGCCTCGGGCGTGCCGCTGCGCGTGCCGCCCTTCTCGAGCGGCGAGCCGTGCGGGTAGCCGCGCCGGTCCGCCATGACCGAGGCCGACGGGGGCGCTCCCGCATCGGCGTCGCGCGTGGACGCCACCGAGGCGCCGCCGGCCGCCGACGAGGCCATCGCGTCGCCGTTGTGCTGCACGGCCGGAGTGATCCGGTCGTGCATGTCGGTCGGCAGGTCGATCGGCGGCAGCGCCGCGCCGTGGAACGAGACCTGGTCCCGCTCCGCGGGCCGATACCCCTTGCCCTTCTGGGTGCGGACGTGGACGAGCACCGGCTCGTTGAGGGTGAGCGCCCGGCGGAAGGTCTCCTCGAGGAACGCCCGGTCGTGGCCGGGCATGACCCCGACGTAGGTGATGCCCAGGTCCTCGAACAGCTGGCCGGCCTGCGCGAGCGAGACCACCGACTGCCGGACCCGCCGGGAGAGCTCGACCGCCCGCGAGCCGACCACCGGGATCCGCTCGGTGACGGTGTCGTACGCGGTACGGCCCTGCCGCCACGCCGACGAGAGCTTGATCTCGGAGAGGTACTTGCTGATCGCGCCGACAGCCGGGCTGATGGACATCTCGTTGTCGTTGAGCACGATCATCAGCTGCGTCTGGCGGTGCCCGATGTCGTTGAGCGCCTCGAGACTGAGGCCCGACATCAGGGCGGCGTCGCCCACCACGACGGCGATGCGCTCCATCGAGTGGCGGATGTCGCGGGATGTGGCCAGGCCCTCCGCGATGGAGAGCCCGGTGCCGGCGTGGCCACCGTCCATCACGTCATGGTCCGACTCCGAGCGGCGCGGGAAGCCGCCCACGCCGTCCATCTGGCGCAGCGTGTGGAACCGCTCGAGGCGTCCGGTCAGGAGCTTGTGGGCATACGCCTGGTGCCCCGTGTCCCAGACGATCTTGTCGCGGGGCGACTCGAGCAGCCGGTGGAGCGCCAGCGTGATCTCGACCACGCCGAGCGACGAGCCGAGGTGGCCCCCGGTCACCGCCACGGTGCGGATGATCGTCTCTCGGATCTCGGCTGCGAGCTGGTCGAGCTCCTCGTCAGACAGGCCGCGCAGGTCAGCCGGACCCGTGAGGCGCTCGAGGATCGGCACGTTTGCTGGCTCCTTGCTGTCGCGGCTTCGTCACCAGGCCGCGGGTGAGCCGCCGCGGATTGGTGGTCGGTTTGTTGATATCGGATGGTAGCGCGTTCGCTCCGGACGCCCGCGCGGGGGCGCCGTCGGGCGGATCAGTTGACCGACTCCTCAGGCCCCGCATCCGTGACGGCGAGCGACCCGTCGGCTCGAGCCATGAGCTGCGACACCCGCAGCTCCGCAGCCGCGAGCAGCCGCTCGCACCGCCCCTGGAGCGCCACGGCGCGCTCGTAGGCGCGGATCGTCTCCTCGAGCGACTGGTTGCCCGTCTCGAGCGCGCCGACCACGCGCCCGAGCTCGGCGAACGCGTCGTCGAAGCTGAGCAACTCGACGTCGGCTCCCGCGGGAACGGGCTCGGTCACGACGGCTCCTCCTGTTGCACCAATGGCGTGACGGGCGACTCGGGCGGCTCGGTTGGCGCCGTCGGCGGCTCGGCCGCGCGCGGCGCCATGCGCCGGTCGATCCGGCCGGCGACGATCATACCCAGCGCGATCCCGACGCCGGCCACGGCCGCCACGACCATGACGAAGATGACGAGGTCATTCACGTCCGGCCCTCCGCGGATGCACGGCGTCTCCAATCTCGTGGAGGCGCAGCGCGCGGCGACGCCGCCGGTGAGTGCGCCCCGCCGGGCGTCCCGGGCACCGCTTCATGCGCCTTCGCTCTCCTCGCCCGCCGGTCCGGTGCTCGTGGCGCCGAGGGTCCCGCCGGCAAGCGCGATGTGGAGCCGCTCCCCGGCCGGGGCGTCCGCCGGGACGCGGAGGATCGCCCCGTCGGCCCGCCGCCTGACGATCGCGTAGCCGCGCCGGAGCGTCGCGTCGGGGTCGAGCGCGGCCAGGGACGCCGATACCGCGCCCAGCGCGGACGCGGCCACGGACAGGCGGAGCTCCGCTGCGCGGGCGGGCCGCGCGCCGAGGGTGGCGACGGTCCTGCGGTCGGCGTCGAGGCGCCGCGCGACGACGCGCGTGGCGCGGTCCAGCAGCAGCCCCGCGCGCTCGCGCGCGGTCGCCAGCTGCGCGGTGGGCTCCACCCGGGAGAGCACCCGCGCCTCGTTGTCCAGCGCCCGCCTGGCCGCCCCGGCGCGGCGGGCGGCGGCGGCGTCCGCGCGGCGACCCAGCGCGCGCGCCGCCTGAGCGATCTCGACCCGGTCGGGCACCACGAGCTCCGCCGCGGCCGAGGGCGTGGGGGCGCGCACGTCGGCGGCGAAGTCCGCGAGGGTCACGTCGGTCTCGTGGCCGATCCCGGCCACCACCGGCAGCAGGTGCGCCGCGACGGCCCGGACGACGCGCTCGTCGTTGAACGCCCAGAGGTCCTCGAGGGAGCCGCCGCCGCGGGCGAGGATCGTCAGCGCCGGCGCCTCGGCCTCGCGACCGGCGGCTGCTTCGTCCTGGACGTACGCCTCGAGTGCGCGCAGCGCCGCCACGATCGACCCCGGCGCGCCGGCACCCTGTACCAGGCACGGCACGAGG
>JAJYMP010000108.1 GCA_021786915.1 Chloroflexota bacterium | reverse complement strand
TGCCCGAAGGTCCCGATGACGATCTCGTGCCGAAGGGCGATCGCATCGAGGGCCCGCAGCACCTCCGGAATCCGGCTGCGCGGCACGCCGACGTCCTCCATCCGCGCCACGCCCTGCGCCTCGAGCGCCCGGAATGCGAGGCGTCGGCCCTCGCGCAGCCACTCGGCCTCGGTGGCGTCCTGGGCCCGGACGACGAGGCCCGCGCCCGCGGCCGTGCACGCCGCCTCGGCCGCGTCCACCTCGGCCACGGCAGCGCTGCCGGGCAGGTCAGACTCCACGAGCAGCATTGCCGCCGCGTCCCGGTCGAGCCCCAGGTGGTGCACGTCGTCCACCGCGCGGATCGTGGTGCGGTCCATCAGCTCGAGGGTCACCGGGACGATGCCGGCCCGGGTGATCCCCGCCACCGCGTCCCCGGCCGCGTCGAGCGTGGCGAAGAACGCCAGCAGCGTGGCGCGGGGCGGCGGGGTGGCACGGAGCCGGAGGGTGGCCTCGGTCACCAGGGCGAGGGTCCCCTGGCTGCCCACGAGCAGCGGGATCAGCCCGTACCCCGCCACGTCCTTGACGTTGCGGCCGCCCAGGCGGAGGACCGACGCATCGGCCATGACGACCTCGAGGCCGAGCACCGCGTCGCGCGTGACGCCGTACTTGACGCAGCACAGCCCGCCCGCGTTCGTGCCCAGGTTGCCGCCGATCGTGCACGTCTCGTACGAGGCGGGGTCGGGCGCATAGAACAGCCCCTCGGCCGCCACGGCCTTCTTGAGGTCCGCGTTGACCACGCCGGGCTGCGTGACCACGACCAGGTTTGCGTGGTCGATCTCGAGCACCCGGTTCATCCGCGTGAACGCGATGGTCAGCGCGCCCTCGATCCCCGCCGCACCGCCCGACAGCCCGGTGCCGGCCCCGCGGGGAACGATGGGCACGTCGTGCTCGCCGCACAGCCGGACCAGCTCGGCCACCTGCGCGGTGGTCTCCGGCAGCGCCACGGCGAGCGGCAGGCCCGTCGGCAGGTAGGCGGTCTCGTCGCGGCGGTACGACTCGCGGTCGATCGCGTCGGTGAGCAGGCGCAGACCGGGCAGGTTGGCCTCGATCGCGCGCAGGAGCCCCGGGCCGTCGCCTCGGGGCGGCGCGGCGGGAGCGGAGGCCGGGTCGGTCGGCATAGGCGGAGTATCGCAAGCCGCCGCCATGACTGCGCGGCGTAGCATTCGGGGGCCATGCGAACCCGTCGCGGCGCGCTCGCCGCCCTGCTCATGGTCGGCCTGCTGGGCGTCCCCCCGGCCGCACCCGCATCGCCGTCGGCCGCGCCGGTCCCGGCGCCCTCTGCCGGGGGATCGCCGGCTCGGGGATCGACTGGGACGCCCGCCTCGCCCGCAATGCTGCTGCCGCCGGAGATCGCCGCGCAGCCCGCCAGCCGGATCGTCCCGGGTTCGGTCAACCGCACCTCCATGCAGCTCACCGCGACCTACAGCGTCGTCGCCTCGCTCGCCTGGGGGTCGGGGCGCCTGTCGGGCCAGGCGACGGTCACGGCCACGAACGACTCCCCGGCGAGCATCGACCGCATCGAGCTCGGCACCGTCATGGCGCCGCTCGGTGGCCTGCGCCTGGGCCCCACCAGCGTCGACGGCCGGACCGTCGCGCCGACGGTGAGCGGCCAGACCATCCGCGTCCCGCTCGGCGGCGTCCTGCCCAGCGGTGCCACGGCCAGGGTCGTCGTGCGCTTTGGCGCAGCGCTGCGCACGTCCACGGGCGGCTCGAGCTGGCTGTTCGCGCGCGCCAACGGCATCGCCGACCTGTACCGCTGGATCCCGTGGGTCTCGCGCTCGACCACCTTCGCCCGGCCCAACCACGGCGACCCCTTCGTCACCCCGTCGAGCCCGTCCGTCCACGTGGTCCTCCACGCGGACGTGCCGCTGCGCTGGGCGACCACCGGCACGCGCACCGCGATCTCCGGGGACGGCCTGACCGCAACCTTCGACGCCGCCGACGTCCGCGACTTCATCGCCACCGCCAGCCGCGATGCCACGGCCCGTCAGGCGACCGTCAACGGCACCACGGTCAGGGTCGTCTCGCGGCGGGGCTTCCCGTCAGGCGCCGTCCTGTCTGCCGCGGTCACCGCCCTCACCCGGCTCGAGGCCCGCCTCGGCCCCTATCCGTACCGCCTGCTGACGATCTCAGAGTCGGCGGGCGGGTACGGCATGGAGGGCCCGATGACGGTGTGGATCCCGCGGCACGTGGCGCCCTCGAACCTCGCGTACCTGGTCACCCACGAGATCGCCCACCAGTGGTTCTACGGCGTCGTGGGCAGCGACCAGGCGCGCGAGCCGTTCGCGGACGAGGCGATGACCGACATGGCGACGCGCAACGTGCTCGGGATGCGGCGGGCGTCGCAGTGCTCCACCGCCCGGCTGGACCTCGCCATCTACCGCTACTCCTCCGCGTGCTACTACGAGGACATCTACATCCAGGGCGGCAACCTGATCGACGACGCGCGCCGGCGCATGGGCAGCTCGACCTTCTGGGCGGCGATCCGCGGCTACCTCGCCGCCAACCGCTTCGGCCTGGTCCACACGCGTCAGCTGCTCGACGCGATCGACGCCGCGAGCCCCGTCGACTTCGCGGCGCAGTGGCGCACGCGGTTCCCGTCGCTGTATTAGCGTCTCCGCCATGACCGCCGACGCCCCCATCCTCCGGCTCGCGACGACCGCCGACGCCCACGCCGTCGCCGCCATCTACGCGCCGTACGTGCGCGAAACCCCGATCTCCTTCGAGCTCCAGCCGCCAACGGCCGAGGCGATGGCGGGCCGGATCGAGCGCACGCTGGCGCGGACGCCGTGGGTGGTGGCCGAGGTCGACGGCGTCGTGCGCGCATACGCATACGCGGGGCGGTTCCGGGACCGCGGCGCCTACGACTGGACGGCCGAATCCACGGTGTACGTGGACCGCTCGCTGCACCGCTCCGGACTGGGGCGCGCGACCATGTCGGCGGTGCTGCGGGTGCTGCGGCTCCAGGGCTTCCGCCTGGTGATCGCGGGCGTCACGCTGCCCAACGCGGGCTCGGAGGGGCTCCACCGGGCGCTCGGGTTCGAGCCGGTGGGCACGTTCGACGGCGTGGGCTGGAAGGCCGGGCGCTGGCACGGCGTGTCGTTCTTCGAGCTGGAGTTCTTCCCGTGCGTCGACGGTCCCCAGCCGGCGCCCATCCGGCCGCTCCCCGAGCTGCTCGGGACGCCCGAGCTCGCGGCGGCGATCGCCGGCGAGGGGTAGCGCCCGGGCGCAGCGTCCCTCAGCCGCGCTTCGCTGCCCTCAGCGGCGCCGCAGCCCTGCGTCCATCGGGGCGACGCCAGGCTGGAGGTCCGCCGCGCGGACGCGCCGGTCGGCGGCCAGCGCCTGCGGGAACCAGCGCGCGCTGGGCGGGAACACCGGGCGCCAGAATCGCCACATCGTCGTGAGCCAGGCGTCGAGCGCCCGCTCGGCCGGGCCCCACGGCAGGCCGAGCTCGGACCGGGTCGCCGCGGGCAAGAGCCCGACGGCGGGCACGAGCACCGGCGTGAGCGTGGACCGGGGCGCGTGACGGAGCAGCTCGACCACCGCGGGCGCGGCCGCGCCAAGGCGCTCTGCCACGGCGCCTCGCCCCACCACGGGGGCGAGCGGCGGGTGGAGGATGGCACGGGCCAGGTCGCGGGAGACGGCCGAGGGGTGCACGGCCCCGCCCGGCCCCAGCATCCCGGCGATGTACGCCTCGAACGCGTCGAGGTCCGCGGGGAGCAGGGCATCGCCCACGCCGAAGCTCCGCCCCACCACCAGCGTCTCGGCGTAGAAGCGCGCCTTGCGCTCGCGCGGGATCTCGCCCAGCCAGCGCTCCACGGTGACCAGCGTCGCCCAGACCAGCGTGGCGTGGACCCACAGCGAGAGCTCGGGGTCGCGGGCCGCGTACTCCCCGCCGAATCGCGCCGCTGCCGCAGGGTCGCTGACCGGGCCCGTCACTGTGCGGTGGAGGCTGTTGAGGCGCCGGACCTCGGCGCGCGCCACCGCCGTCGACCCGTACACGATCCGCAGGTAGGAGCGCAGGGTGCCGTCGAGCCGGGCCCAGGGGTCTTCGCGGAACGTCGAGTGCTGAGCGACGCCCTCGGCCACCAGAG